>NZ_BCPS01000067.1:0-97231 GCF_016586185.1 Paenibacillus sp. EPM92 | reverse complement strand
GCGCTTGCTCCGCCGGGCTGCGCCGGGCCGCCTGCGGGCGCGCTTGCGCCAGTCAACTGGCCGCCGGCCTCTTTGACCTGCTGCAACAGTACGCGTACCGCTTCAACTAAGGCGCGCGTCTGCGGAGACAATGCCTTCCCGCCCTGATCTTCCTTCTCAACCGTGCGCGTTAATTGATCCAGCATTTCATGCAGCGGCGGGCCTTGAACAGCTTGTTTTAGAGAAGCTACGGTGTCCGGAGTCAGCGGAAGACCTTTTTGATAAGCGATCACAGCTGTCGGCAACCAGTTTTCCTGCGGAATGTCGGAAGACATCCGGGCCTGCAGCGCCGCAAAAGCCTGGACCGTTTCTTTCGACAATGCAACGCCGGACTGATGCAGCAATTGAAGAAGCTGCCGGTTTTCGGGCGTGTCGCTCATCCCCATCGATTTCAATACTTCCCCCAGCGAACCGTCGGCTATTTGAACCTGCGAGGTCTGCAGCGGCTTCAACACAATTTGACCGCCCTTCGACTCCGGCTGCACCTGCAGCATGGTCACTTCCCCTTGCTTTAACGGCGCTTCCAATTGCGCGCGTACCTGAACCCCGCTAATATTGATCAAGGCGTCCTGGTCCGAGAACGTCTGCAGAACCATCCCTTTCACGACTTGCCCGGCCTTCAGTTCCAAGGACTTCGGCTCTTGAACCTGAGCGTCGCCGATCAAGCCGCGTAACAACCCGCTAATATTCACCGCTGCCCCTCCTTCGTCTCCCTGACCTGCCATGCCAACCATAACGATACTCTCGTATTTGAATTTCTGCGGAATGAACGGATTTTAAAAAATAACGGAATTTCCCATTACGCAACCTATATCCCGATTCACCTATCATAGCTCGGCCATGATCCTAACCGATAAACGGAAGCGCCTTGCTGCTCATGGAACGCCCCATCCGCCTGCGTGCAATCGTTCCGGGCGCGCGCAGCCGCTGCATATGTCTGCTATTTGTTAATGCCTGTCCTAACGACTTCTCCATAACGTTCTGCCAGCTAAACGACAAGCCGGCCTGGGACGCTTCACTTCCTTCGCGCCCCTGCCGGCTTACGGTTCCGGTACTTCTATATATCGGCAGCAGCTGCCTGACATTTCACTAAAACAACACCTGCTGCTCAAATTCGATATTTCTCAAAAACGTTCGTCGGTGCAGCGGCGAAGCGCCGTAAGCGGCAATGCGTTCGCGATGCAGCTTGGTTGCGTACCCTTTATGTATGGCGATACCGTATTCGGGAAACTCCAGGTCCCAGGTTTTACACATCCGGTCTCTTGTCACTTTGGCGATGATCGACGCCGCCGCAATAGATTGACTCAACGCATCCCCATGGATGACGGCAAGCTGTTCGCAAGCGACGTCCACATTCTCCGCGTCGACCAACAGCATGTCCGGCTCCGGCTGCAGCTGCTCCACCGCTTTCTTCATAGCCAGCCGCGCCGCCTGCTTGATGTTGATTCGCTCGATCGTCGCCACGTCGACGACGCCGATGCCGATCGCCAGCGCTTGCTGCCGGATTACGTCAAACAGCGCATCCCGCTTCTTCTCGCTCAGCTTCTTGGAATCGTTCACACCCTCCAGGACAAGCCCTTGCGGCAAAATAACGGCCGCCGCCACCACATCCCCGAACAAGCATCCCCGGCCGACCTCATCGACGCCCGCGATATGCCTTTTCCCTTGTTCCCATAACTTGCGTTCATAGTCCAGCATGACATCCAACCGCACTCTCTCCCTAACTTGTCATGATGTACCATTATAACGCGAACACCGGCTTCTGACCATCCCTGAAACCGGAACTGTACGTACGCTTCTGCAGGCAAACGTCTTGCTCGTATAGGAGCGCGCAGCCTTTCGCAGCATATGGAAAAAGCCCGGCGTTGACTCGAACGCCGGGTTCACTCTTCTATGATTGCGCCGTCGCGCAAGGACTCGGTCTGCTGCGCATGCAGTTATACGCAAGAAAATCGCCGTTCTCGGCGAAGGCTCTCCGTTTGCTTTACCCGTAACGTCATCCCTCTATGCTACTGCGGCTGCTGCTCCTTCAGTTAAGCCTGAACTTCATCCGGCATTTCCAAAGTAATCCGCCCCAGCTTGCCTGCCCGAAGCTCGCGCAGGATGGCCAGAGATGCCTTCTCCAGGTCGACGCGTCCGCCGCTGACAAGCGCTCCGCGTTTCCGGCCGATCGCTTCCATCAAAGCTACAACCGCATCCGTATCGGACGGGTCGGCAGGCACCTCGTTGACGCCGAACCGCTCCCCCACCGCTGCCGGGTAGCGCGCGACCAAATATCGCATCGCGAACAAGGCGATTTCTTCCGGCTGCAAAATTTCTTCTTTGATCGCGCCGGTAGCGGCGAGTCGGAACCCGACTGTCTGATCTTCAAACTTCGGCCATAGAATGCCCGGCGTATCGAGCAGCTCCATCTCCGTACCGACCTTGATCCACTGCTGCCCTTTCGTTACGCCCGGCTTATCCCCCGTCGCCGCCACCTTGCGGCCGGCCATCTTGTTGATCAGCGTCGACTTGCCTACGTTCGGTATGCCGACGATCAGCGCGCGAATCGCGCGCGGATTCATGCCTTTGCGAATCTGCGCCTCGATCTTCGCAGACAGCAGCTGCTTGCTGCGCAGCAAGATCTCACGGGACGGGTTGCCCCCTACGGCGTCGATCGGCAGCGCGGGAAGGCCCTGATCGGCAAAAAATTCAACCCACCTGCGCGTAGCCTCGGGATCGGCCAAATCACTTTTATTTAACAGCACGAGCCGCGGCTTGCTCTGTAAAATCTCATCGATCATCGGATTCCGGCTGGACAGGGGAATGCGCGCATCGAGCAGCTCGATCGCCAGATCGATCAGTTTCAGCTTGTCTTGAATTTGACGCCGCGCCCGCGTCATATGTCCCGGGAACCATTGAATCGTCATGTTATCGTCACCTCGCCTAAGTATACATAAAGCCTGACCCGGTTAATGGATCAGGCTGATTTTATCGAGCGGCCAGTAAATGACATCCGCCCGTCCAATGATATGATCATACGGCACAAAGCCTACGCGGCTGTCCCGGCTGTCCAGGCTGTTCGAACGATTGTCGCCCATCGCGAACAAGCTGTTTTCGGGCACAGTTTGTTCCGCAAAATTGTTCAGTCGGTTATAAGGTACGCCCTTCTTCGCAGCTTCATCCAACGCTTCCTTCAAATAAGCTTCTTCGACCTGCGTGTCGTTGACGTACACTTTGTCGCCCTCTACCCGGACTTTATCGCCCGGTAAGGCGATGACGCGTTTTATGTAGTCTCTGCCGTCGGGAGCGAGGAATACGAGCACTTCGCCGCGTTTCGGCTCACGGAACTTATACAAAATTTTGTTCACGATCATTTTTTCGCCCGTGTAGAAATTCGGCTCCATAGACGGGCCTTCTACGACGAACGGGGAGCAAATAAGCCAGCGTATGATAATCACAAGAGCTGCCGCCAGCAGCAGCGCCTTCGTCCATTCCCAAGCTTCGTTCTTGACCGAATTCGCTTTTTTCACGGATTGTTCCTGTCCCTGCTCCATCGGCGTTCTACCCCTTTGCATCGTGCTGAAAAAATAGAACAGGGGCTTGTCTGAACAAGCCCCCGGTGTTCTTCTTATCGAATTTCTTGAATTCTTGCTGCTTTACCGCGAAGGCCGCGCAGATAGTAGAGCTTCGCGCGACGGACTTTACCACGGCGAGCCACTTCAATCTTGTCGATCTTCGGAGTATGAATCGGGAACGTTCTTTCAACGCCGACACCGTAAGAAATTTTTCTTACCGTGAACGTTTCGCTGATTCCGCCGCCGCGACGTTTAATTACAACGCCTTCGAACAGCTGAATCCGCTCGCGCGAACCCTCGATAACCTTAACATACACTTTCAACGTGTCGCCAGGACGAAAGTTCGGAATGTCGCTGCGAAGCTGTTCCTTCGTAATCTCTTGAATCAAATTCATGGATGACTCCCTCCTTCCACACAGGTGTTCTTGCCGCTTCTTAAGATGCCTGTCTTTTCATTCGTCACGCGCAGAGGACCACCGTACTCGTGGCAAAATGCCACAACGTCAAATATCATAACATAAACTCGTGCATTATTCAATATGAACTTCCGGATTTCTCCTGCT
This sequence comes from Paenibacillus sp. EPM92, assembly GCF_016586185.1. Lineage (NCBI taxonomy): Bacteria > Bacillati > Bacillota > Bacilli > Caryophanales > Paenibacillaceae > Paenibacillus > Paenibacillus sp. EPM92. The sequence goes on along the minus strand of NZ_BCPS01000067.1, from coordinate 93,072 downwards.
TTTTTGCCTATGTAATTTCGGTCGGACGAGTCCCTCAATCGGCTTCCGTCCGATCACGTTCCGCTTCGAATTCCGCCAGCCACTTGCGATCCTTCGGGGTAAGGTCGGCAGCTGCCAGCAGATCGGGCCGCTTCTTCCAAGTCCGGTACAACGATTGCTTGCGGCGCCACTCGTCAATATGTCCATGATGCCCGGAAATGAGCACATCCGGCACGCTCCAATTGCGGAATGTGGCAGGCCTGGTGTAGTGCGGATACTCCAGCAAACCGGTGCTGAACGAGTCCGTCACCGCTGACATTTCATTACCCAGGACGCCGGGCAGCAGCCGCACGACACTATCGATCACAACCATAGCCGGCAGCTCGCCGCCAGTCAGGACGTAATCGCCGATCGACAGCTCGTCGGTTACCAGATGCTCGCGAATCCGTTCGTCGTAGCCTTCGTAGTGGCCGCAGATGAAGATCAGATGCTTGTCCGCTGACAGCTCCTCCGCTTTCTTTTGCGTAAAAGGCTCGCCCTGCGGGCACATGAGGATGACTCTCGGCTTCGTTTCGTCTTTCGGCGTTATGTCTTCCACCGCGGCGAAGATCGGATCGGGCTTCAGCACCATGCCGCCTCCACCGCCGTACGGGTAATCGTCAACCGTGTTATGCTTGTTGTTCGCGTAATCCCGAAAGTTGACGGTATGGAGCTCTACAAGCCCTTTCTCTCTCGCCTTGCCGAGAATGCTGGAGGTAAACACGCCTTCGAACATCTCCGGAAACAGCGTCAGCACGTCGATCCTCATAGGTCGAGCAAGCCTTCCATTAATCGGGCTGTCACTTTCTTCCCTTCGACATCCACATCCAAAATGACGTCGTCGATGTAAGGAAGCAGAAGCGGTTTGCCCTTCGGACGTTTCACGACCCACACGTCGTTGGCGCCGGGGGATAAAATCTCGGTAATTTCCCCGAGCGTTTCGCCCTCTTCCGTTACCACCGTACAGCCGACGATCTCATGATAATAAAACTCGCCGTCCGGAAGCTCCGACAAGTATTTTTCCTCGACCTTCAGCAGCCAGCCTTTGTACTTCTCCACCTCGTTGATATTCCCGAATCCCCGGAAGCGGATAATGAACATCGTTTTATGCTCCCGGGCCGACTCGACTGTGACAGGCAAGGTCGCCGATGAATTCGGATCGACGAACACCAGCTTGCTGCCAGGGGCGAAGCGTTCGTCCGCAAAATCGGTTTGCGGCACGATTTTCAATTCGCCGCGAATGCCGTGCGTATTGACGATTTTACCGACCGTATACAGCTTTTCGCTCATCGTAATCTCAGGGCCTCCTTAAACAAGAAAAGGGTTAGGAAGCAGCTCCTAACCCTCATCATTTCCATTATGATACGATTTCAACCGAAACACGTTTCGATTCCTTCACTGCAGCAGAAGTGACCACGGTGCGAAGCGCCTTGGCAATGCGTCCTTGCTTTCCGATCACTTTCCCGACATCGTCGGGGTGAACGGAAAGCTCGAACGTAATATTGCGTTCGTCTTCGACCGTATTCACACGTACGTCATCCGGATGATCGACAAGCCTCTTCGCTATTACGAGAATCAGATCTTTCATCGTACCCTCCGAATCTTACAGATTACTTCTGCAGTTTGGATTCGTGAAACTTGGTCATGATACCTGCTTTGCTGAACAGGCTGCGGACCGTATCGGAAGCTTGAGCACCGTTTTGAAGCCATTTCAGTGCTTTTTCCTCGTCAATATTTACAACAGCGGGTTGAGCCACCGGATTGTAAGTACCGATTTCTTCGATGAAGCGACCGTCACGCGGGGAACGGGAATCCGATACCACCACACGGTAGAAAGGAGCTTTGTGAGCGCCCATACGTTTAAGACGAATGCGAGTTGCCATGTTAAAATTCACCTCCCTGATAAGATAAACGGCGTAAAAGCCGCGCGCCTTTCGGCTATTTAGAACGGGAACTTCATCCCGCGGCCTAACTTCTTGAGGTTTTTCATCTGTTTGGCGCCTTTCGGCCCCATCATACTGGAGAACTGCTTCATCATCTTGCGCATATCGTCGAACTGCTTGATGAACCGGTTCACGTCCTGCACGGAATTGCCGCTGCCTGCAGCCAGTCTCTTGCGTCGGCTTGGACTCAGCAAATCCGGATTTTGCCGCTCTTCCTTCGTCATCGACTTCACAATCGCCGCAATTCGCGCCATTTGCTTGTCGTCCACCTTGACGTCCTTCATGCCCTTGAGCTTCCCTGCCCCCGGCAGCATATCCAGGATCTGATCAAGCGGGCCGAGCTTCTTGACTTGTTCCATCTGATCGAGGAAATCGTCGAAGGTGAATTCCGCCTGCCGCAGCTTGCGTTCCATTTCCTTGGCTTTATCCGCGTCGATGCCGGCCTGGGCCTTCTCAATCAGCGTCAGCATGTCGCCCATGCCGAGAATCCGCGAAGCCATCCGCTCCGGATGGAACGGTTCGAGCGCATCCATCTTCTCGCCCATCGCCGCGAATTTGATCGGGCAGCCGGTGACCGCTTTAACGGACAACGCAGCTCCGCCGCGCGTATCGCCGTCGAGCTTCGTCAACACGACACCGGTCAGCTCCAGCTGTTTGTGGAAGCTTTCGGCAACGTTAACCGCATCTTGTCCGGTCATCGCGTCCACGACCAGAAGAATCTCGTCCGGACTAACCGCTTGGGCGATTTGCTTCAGCTCGTCCATCAAGTTCTCGTCGATATGTAAGCGGCCCGCGGTATCGATGATCAAATAATCGTTATGATTGTCTTTCGCATGCTGCAGCGCTTGCCTCGCGATGTCTACCGGGCTCACCTTGTCGCCCAGCGCGAATACCGGAATTTTCAGCTGCTCGCCGAGCACCTGGAGCTGCTTAATCGCAGCCGGCCGGTAAATGTCCGCCGCCGCAAGCAGTGGACGGTGGTTTTGCTGCTGAAGCATCTTCGCCAGCTTCCCCGTCGTCGTCGTCTTACCCGCACCTTGCAAACCGGCCATCATGATCACGGTCGGCGGCTTGTTGGCGCGAGCCAGCTTGCTTTGCGTCCCGCCCATCAGCGCGGTCAGCTCTTTGTTCACGATATCGACGACGACCATGCCCGGCGTAAAGCTTTGCAGCACTTCTTGGCCGATCGCCCGTTCTCTCACTTTGGCGACGAAATCTTTCACGACTTTAAAGTTGACGTCGGCTTCCAGCAGCGCGAGACGAACCTCGCGAAGCGCTTCGTTGACATCGTCTTCGGTCAGCTTTCCTTTGCCTCTCAGCTTGCTGAAGACGCTTTGCAGCCGGTTGGATAATCCTTCGAATGCCATCCGTCGTCACCACCTTTAAGGAGGAATATCCCCCGCGTTTAGTCGAGTGTTTGCAGCCGATCCGCCAGCTCAAGCAGCTGACGCTTCTCATCGTCGGGCAGCGCGTCCGCTAGAGCGGTCATTCGCTCCAATAGCCGTCCGCGCTCCTCATGCTTGACGAGCAGATTCAGCTTCGATTCGTACTCTTCAAGCACGGATTCGGCACGCTTTATATGTTCGTAGACCGCTTGGCGGCTAATATTGAACTCCGTTGCGATTTCCCCGAGCGAATAATCGTCGTGAAAATAATGCTTCATAAACACTTGCTGCTTCTCGGTCAGCAGACGTTCATAAAAATCGAACAGCAGGTTGATCCGATTGGTTTTCTGGAGGACGCTCTCTTCCGACATCCGCGCCTCACCTCCGTTAAGGTAAAACACTTTACAGCAGACAACATCACTTATCATACTGAAACGATCAACAGATGTCAAGCTTTTCTCCTTGTCAGGCTATAAGCGGAAGATGCGCGCCGCACGCCTTGCCCCTGCAGGACACTCAGTCAACTGTTGGATGGCTCCTCAGGCTGATGCCGGGCTCGCGCCGACTGCTCTCCAATTGCAACCAGACTGTTCTCTGCTTTCGGATTGCTCTCCGCCAGCGCCCAAGATATACACACGGACAGGCCCCGGCCCATCCACGGTTTGGTCTCGGCAGCAGGCTTCCGCCTGTTCACTGCTAACTTTGGGACGTCTCTTCCTTCTCCGCTTCCACCCATTTGTTAAACAACGCGTGTACGAACTGATCGGAGTCGAACGGCTGCAGATCGTCCATCTTCTCGCCGAGGCCGACGAATTTCACCGGCAGCTTCAGCTCTTGACGAATCGCCACGACGATACCGCCCTTGGCCGTCCCGTCCAGCTTCGTCAGGACGAGACCGGTTAGCCCGGACTTCTCGTCGAACAGCTTCGCTTGCATCAGCGCGTTCTGACCGGTCGTCGCGTCGAGCACAAGCAGCACTTCGTGCGGCGCATCCGGCACCTCCCGGCGGATGATGCGGAATATTTTATTCAGCTCTTCCATCAGATTCACTTTGTTCTGAAGCCGTCCCGCAGTATCGCACAGCAGCACGTCGACGCCTCGCGACTTGGCCGCTTGCAGCGCATCGAACATGACCGCCGCCGGATCGGACCCGGCCTGCTGCTTGATGACGTCGACGCCGACGCGCCTCCCCCATTCTTCAAGCTGCTCGATCGCACCGGCACGGAACGTGTCGCCCGCGGCAAGCAGCACGTTCTTGCCTTCCGACTTGAGCATATGCGCCATCTTGCCGATCGTCGTCGTCTTGCCGACACCGTTGACGCCGACAAACAGAATGACCGTCAGCCCGCTGGCAGCCATGTTCAATGCGGCGTGCTCTTCCCCCTTCAGCAGGGCGATGATCTTCTCCGACAAAATCGGCTGCAGCTCGCTCGGGCTCTCAATTTTGCGTTTACGCACCTCGGCGCGCAGCTCCTCGATCAGCTTCAGCACCGTATTTACGCCAACGTCCGCCCCGATCAGAATCTCTTCAAGCTCCTCGTAAAACTCCTCGTCGATTTTTTTCCGGCGCGTGAACAAATCCTCGACCCGTTCGACGAACACATCCCGCGTCTTGGCAAGCCCTTCTTTAAACTTGCTCGTCACCGCCTCGGCTTTGGACGAAATGCTTTCCTTCAATCGTTTAAAAAAACTCACGAAACCATCCACCTTTTATGTAAAATAAGCGAATCTTCTTCGGTTATCGGCGTAAATTAAGATACCACAGTTCCGCTATTTCCGCCAAACGTGCCGAAGGAAGCTACCAGGCCGGCAGCCGCACCCGGGAAGGGCGAGCCTGCTAGCCCGGATCAGCCGGCCTCCATAATCGCTTCGTCTTCCTCCAGCCGGACGGACACGAGCTTGGACACGCCGCCTTCCTCCATCGTCACGCCGTACAACACATCGGCTTCCTCCATCGTGCCTTTGCGGTGCGTCACCACGATAAACTGCGTTTGCTGCGAAAACTCGCGCAAATATTCGGCGAAACGAGTGACGTTCGCTTCGTCCAGCGCCGCCTCCACCTCATCGAGCACGCAGAACGGCACAGGCTTGACGCGGATGATCGAGAACAGCAGCGCGATCGCAGTCAGCGCACGCTCGCCGCCGGACAGCAGCTGCAGGTTTTGCAGCTTTTTGCCGGGAGGCTGAGCGACGATTTCGATGCCCGTATCGAGCAGGTTATCCGGCTCGGACAAGATCAGATCCGCGCGGCCGCCGCCGAACAGCTTCGCGAACACAACGACGAAGTGAGAGCGGATCGCGTCGAACGTTGTGCGGAATCGCTTCGCCATTTCTTCGTCCATCTCGCGGATGACCGCATACAGCGCCGTCTTGGCCTCAACCAAGTCGTTCTTCTGCTCCGACAAAAACTGGAACCGTTCATTGACGCGCTGATACTCCTCGATCGCCCCCAAGTTGACATCGCCTAAAATCGAAATTTCGCGTTTCAGGTCGCGCACCTTGTTTTGCGTACCGAGCACGTCCTCCGGCACCGGAAACCGCTCCTTCGCCAGCTCGTAGCTCAATTCGTAGTCCTCGGACAGCTTCTTCAACAAGTTCTCGAGCTCGACATCCAACCGGTTCACCCGAACCTCGGTTTGCCTCAGCTGCTCCTCGACCGCACGCAGCTCGTTGCGCTGCTCCTTCGTCTTGTTCTCCTCCGCTTCCAGCTTGGCCACGCCGCTTGCCCGTTCGGCCCGTTTCATGTCCAGCTGTTCGGCGACCTCTTGCTTCTTCAGCTTTAATTCGTTCAGCTGCTCAATCTGCCGAATCGTCGCCTGATCATGATTGTCCATGTCCGCTTCCAGCTGCCGGAGCGCAGAACGGCATGCTTCCAGCTCGGTCCGGATCGACTCCAGCTCCGCCGACATCCGGCGTTCCTGCTCTTGGAGCGATTGCTTCTCCTGCATTTGGGAGGCGACCTTCACTTTCAGATCGGTCAGCTGCGACTGCAGCTCTTCCTTGGCGAACTCGCTTGCCTTCCGGCGAACTTCCGCATCCCGGATCGCTTGCTGCAGATCGGCCTCCTCCTTCGCAAGACGCTCCAATGCTTCCAGGGCGGCAGCGCGTTTGCGCTCCAGCTCCGTGCGTTCCGCCGAGAGCGACTCATCGTCGGCCCCGTACAGCTCCAGCTGCTCGGCCGCCTGCTTCGCTTCGCTGTCAAGCGGCGCAAGCGATGCGCGAATTTGCTGCTCCTCGATGCGCCGGGTTTCCCCCAGAGCGCGAAGCTCGTCCAGCTCTTTGTTCGCATCGGCGACTTCCTGCCGCATCGCTTCCGATTTCGCACGCAGCTCGCGCAGCTGCGACTGGGAGACGGCGATTTCTTTATCCATCTCCTCGATTTGCCGCTGACGGCTGAGCAAGCTGGTCGTTTTCTTCTGCTGGCTTCCCCCGGTCATCGAACCGCCGGGGTTGACGACGTCCCCCTCCAGCGTGACGACGCGGTAACGGTATTGAACGCGCGCCGCAATGCGGTTCGCCACCTCAAGCGTCTGGGCGACGATCACATTGCCGAGCAAGCTGCCGACGATATGCCGGTACGTCTCCTCAAACTGCACGAGATCGACCGCTATGCCGACGAAGCCGTCCATGCCTTGAATGGCGCGCTGTTCGCTGTCCGGAATGGACCGCCCGCGGATGACATCAAGCGGCAGGAACGTGGCGCGTCCGAGCTGACGGCGCTTCAGGAAGGCGATCGCTTCGCGGCCTTCCGCCTCGCTCTCGACGACGACATGCTGCAGCGCCCCGCCGAGTGCGGTCTCCATCGCCACTTCGACCTGGGCAGGCACTTTCACAAGCTCGGCCACAGCGCCGCGTATCCCGCGAAGATCGCCGCGGCTTTTGGCCTTCAGCACTTCCTTAACCCCGTGCATGAAGCCGTCGTAATCGCTGGCCATTTCGTTCATCGTGTCCCGCCGTGAAATAAGCGCATCCAGCTTTTGCTCCCACTTGCGCACCGTCGCCTGCGTTTCGTCCGAAAGCGTCTGCTTTGCGCGCAGACCTTGGTTCACCTGCAAATAACGGTTACGTACCTCCTCGATGCCGGCGACCGCTTGCGCGAGCCGGAGCTCCAGCTCAGCTTTACGCGCCGCAATGCCGTCCTGCTGCTCCCGCCATTTGCGGTGCTCGTCGCCGAGCCGGCCCATGCGCCGTGACAGCGCCTCCAGCTGCTGCTCCGCATAACGCGCTTCGTTGCGTGCATTCGCCGTTTGGTTCAACAGCTCGAGCAGCTCGGTCTTCAAGCGGTCTTCTTCGGCGCTGCTGATGCCGCCGGCTACGCCGAGCAGCCGGTCCTCCTCGGCCCGCAGCATCCCTTGCGTTTCGGCGAGCCTGTCTGCGACCGCCTGCAGCTTCCCGCGCAGCTCCCCAAGCTCAGCCTGCTTGTCCGCCAAGCGGCCTTCCTGCTGCCTCGCCGTAATTTCCAGCTGCGCTCGGTTCGAAGCGTAGTTCTTCTTCCGCTCCTTCAGCACTTCGCCCTGGCCTTCGCATTTCTCGAACTCCTCACTGATTTGCAGCAAGCTCGCCTGCAGCCCTTCGACGACTTCTTCCAAGCGCCGCAGCTCCCAGCGGTCGGTCTCAAGCTGCGCATCGTGCGCGCTGACGAAACCGGCAAGCTCCAGCTGAGACTGCTTCAACGTCTCCAGCTTCGTGTTCGTATCCGCCCACGTCTCGTAAATCTGTTCGATCTGATACACGTACATGGCGATTTCGCTCGACTTCAGCTCTTCCTTCAATTCCTTGAAGCGAATCGCCTTCTCGGATTGCGTGCGAAGCGGATCCAGCTGATCCTCGAGCTCCGACACCAAATCATGAATCCGAAGCAGGTTTTGCTCGGTTTCCTGCAGCTTTTTCTCCGTTTCCTTCTTCCGCGATTTATATTTGACGATCCCCGAAGCTTCTTCGAAAATACCCCGGCGGTCCTCCGATTTCGTACTTAAAATTTCCTCGATCCGGCCCTGCCCGATAATCGAGTACGCTTCCTTTCCAATCCCGGTATCCATGAACAGCTCGGTGATGTCCTTCAAACGGCACGGCTGTTTATTAATTAAATATTCGCTTTCCCCGCTCCGGTGCACCCGCCGGGTCACGGTCACTTCGTTAAAATCAAGCGGCAGCGATTGACTGGCATTATCCAGCGTCAGCGACACCTCGCCGTAATTGACCGCTTTACGCGCATCGCTTCCGGCAAAAATGACATCCTGCATATTGCCCCCGCGCAGCGATCTCGCACTTTGCTCCCCGAGCACCCAGCGGATGCCGTCGGAGATGTTGCTCTTGCCGCTTCCGTTCGGGCCGACGACCGCCGTAATGCCTTGCACGAACTCCAGTTCGGTGCGGTCGGCGAATGATTTGAAACCCGAAAGCTCAATACGCTTCAAAAACAAATTGGCTCACCTCTTACGGCTATTGTAACACATCCTCAGCGCTTCGTAGATACCCCGATCCCGGTCGGGCCGCAAAAAAGAAACGGCGACCACCGGCCGCCGCTCCTCCTTGCTTTACGATTGCACCGTTCTTACCTTCAAAGCTTCAAGCGCCCCGGCAGCCGCATGCTGCTCCGCTTCTTTCTTGGAGCGCCCCGCCCCTTGCCCGAGCATCCGATCGTGCAGAAACACTTCGGCGATAAACACCCGCTCGTGCGCCGGTCCGCGTTCGTCCACGATTCTGTACTCAAGCGGACCGAGATTGTGCTGCTGCGTATGCTCCTGCAGCAAGGTTTTGTAATCGGCCGTCAATAACCGCCCCTGCTCCGGCAGGTAAGGAAACATATGCCGCTGCAAAAACATGCGCACCACCTCGAGTCCCTGGTCCAGATACAGCGCCCCGATGAACGATTCGAACACGTCCGCCAAAAGCGCAGGCCGGGTGCGTCCCCCAGTCAGCTCTTCGCCTTTGCCTAGCAGCACATAAGAACCGAATTGGAGCTGCTCGGCAAAACCGACGAGCGAAGGTTCGCAAACGATTGAAGCTCTCAGCTTCGTCAATTCTCCTTCTGTCCGGTCCGGGTATTTCTCATATAAATATTCGGATACCGTAAGTTCCAACACCGCGTCTCCCAAAAATTCAATGCGCTCATTGTCCTTATGATGACCCATGCGGTGCTCGTTCACGTAGGACGAATGCGTAAACGCCTGCCTTAGCAGGTCCGGATTCCCAAACGGGATGGACAGCTCCGATTGCAACTGTTTTAAATTACGATGCATGTCGTATCACCTTCGTATAGGCTATTGGTTATGAGGCTGGGCGCCTAATGCGTAACTTCCGCCAAGCTCGCCCAGCCCCATTAAACATCGTGCAGGATCAAATTCTGGTGAGGCAAGTTACGCCTCGTATTTTTTCAAAATGATGGTGGCGTTGTGGCCGCCGAAGCCGAACGAGTTGGACATCACGATGCCGAGATCCGCCGGACGCGCCGTGTTCGGCACGTAATCCAGATCGCATTCCGGATCTTGATTGTCGAGGTTGATCGTCGGTGGAATGATGCTGTTCTTCAACGCGAGCGCGCAGATCAGCGCTTCGACACCGCCGGCCGCCCCAAGCAGATGACCCGTCATCGATTTGGTCGAGCTGACCGCCAGCTTGTAGGCATGGTCGCCGAACGCTTTCTTGATCGCGGTCGTTTCAGACCTGTCCCCGACCGGGGTCGACGTGCCGTGCGCATTGATGTAATCGATCGCTTCAAATGGAATATCGGCGTCCTTGACCGCTTTCACCATGCAGCGGGCCGCGCCGTCCGGATCCGGATCGGTCATATGGTACGCATCGCCGCTCATCCCGTATCCGATCACTTCGCCGTAAATACGGGCGCCGCGCTTCTGCGCATGCTCCAGCGACTCCAGAATCAAAATCCCGGCCCCTTCCCCCATCACGAAGCCGTCGCGGCCTGTATCGAACGGCCGGCTCGCCTTCTCCGGCTCGTCGTTGCGGGTAGACATGGCGCGCAGCGCACAGAAGCCGGCCACGCCCGTCGGACTGATCGTCGCTTCCGCGCCGCCGCAAATCATCACATCGGCATCGCCGTGCTGGATCGTTTTGTAGGCGTCGCCGATCGAGTGCGTTCCCGTTGCGCAAGCCGTAACCGCCGTGCTGTTCGGGCCTTTTGCACCGGTGATCATCGAAATTTGGCCCGATGCCATGTTCGCGATCATCATCGGAATGAAGAACGGACTGACGCGCTTCGGTCCTTTTTCAAGCAAAATCTTGTGCTGCTCTTCCCATGTCGACAAACCGCCGATTCCCGAGCCGACATACACCCCGACGCGTTCGGGATCGGTTTGCTCGCGAACGTCGAGCTGCGCGTCCTTCAACGCATTCAGCGTCGCCGCAACGGCGAACTGAACAAAACGGTCCATGCGGCGCGCTTCTTTCTTATCCACATATTCTTCAACAACGAAGTCTTTAATTTCTGCAGCAATCCGTGTAGGGTACTCGCTTACATCGAACGATTCGATGGTGCTGACCCCGGATTTCCCCGCAAGCAAATTCGACCAGAACGTTTCCACTTCGCGGCCGAGCGCGGACATAACACCAAGACCGGTTATCACGACTCTTTGCTTCACTATAAACCCACCTCTATGAATATGGTTGCACCGAGACCGGCATCGTCCGATTCTCGTTGTCACCAGAATTAGTAGCCAATTACGTCAAACAGGAGAGCGCTTATATACCGGGCTTCGCTCCTCGTTAGGCGGAGATGGAGATAAGTCCCGTCGCTTAACAGTAACGGGACTTATACGTCTTACGTATGAGATTTTATGTACTCAACTACTTGACCTACAGTAGCGATTTTCTCTGCGTCTTCGTCAGAGATTTCCATATCAAACTCATCTTCCAATTCCATAACCAACTCCACTACATCGAGAGAATCGGCACCTAAATCATCTTTAAACGATGCTTCCAAGGTCACTTCCGCCTCATCAACGCCAAGACGGTCAACGACGATTCGCTTTACGCGATCTATTACGTCGGACATCCGGTTCACCTCCTCTTTGGTATTATACTTAACTTATGGACAAATTGCCATAGCCAGCCCCAATCGCAGTTAAAAAAACACGAGGACTTCCGTTTTCGACGCATATCGCCCGAAATCGGGCGTTTACGACCGAATACCTTTGCTCATTGTTGCCGTGGCGTCCGTTACATATACATGCCGCCGTCGACGTGTATCGTTTGGCCGGTCATGTAAGACGCATCGTCGGACGCCAGGAACCGCACCGCTTTCGCGATATCTTCCGGCTTCCCGAGACGGGCGAGCGGAATTTGCTGAAGCAAGCCGGAGCGCAGTTCTTCGGACAGCTTGTCGGTCATGTCGGTCTCGATAAAGCCCGGAGCAACACAGTTGACCGTTATGCCGCGGGAGGACAACTCCTTCGCCGTCGCCTTCGTCATCCCGATGACGCCGGCTTTGGCCGCCACGTAATTCGCCTGTCCCGCGTTGCCGAGCGCGCCGACGACCGACGAAATGTTGATGATGCGGCCGGAACGCTGTTTCATCATCGGACGCGTCGCCGCTTTCACACAATTAAACACGCCTTTAAGGTTCGTTTCGATCACCTGGTCGAACTCTTCCTCTTTCATGCGCATGATCAAATTGTCGCGCGTAATGCCGGCGTTGTTGACCAGAATGTCGATGCGGCCGAACGTCTCCAGCACTTGCTTGAACATCTCGTCCACTTCCTGCGAAGAACCGACATTCGCCCGCACCTTGAACGAACGGCGTCCGAGAGCCTCGATCAGCGCGACTGTCTCCGCCGCCGCCGCTTCGCTGCCCGCATAATTGACGACGACATCGGCGCCCGCTTCGGCAAGCGTAACCGCGATGGCGCGGCCGATCCCGCGCGATGCGCCCGTCACGAGCGCCACTTTTCCCGTAAGCATACGTTATCCCTCCCAGATTCGCGTTCCGGCAGATAACTTCGCGCGGAACTCCGATCCTAAGCAACCCCAACCCTTGGGGTCACACGGATTCGATTTGAAATTTCTCGAGCGCTTCCAAGCTGTTGATCGAATGCACCGTAACGCTGCGGTCGATTTTTTTGATCAGCCCCGCCAGCACGCTGCCGCTGCCGAATTCGACGAACGTATCCACGCCTTCGGCGATCAACCAGACTACGCTGTCTTCCCACAGGACGGAGCTGTATACTTGCTCCACGAGCAGGCTGCGGATTTCCGCCGGATCCTGTACCGGCCGGGCGTTGACGTTAGCGACAACGGGAATTGCAGCGCGCGCCATCTCGATGCCGGACAACACCCCGGCCAGCTTCTCCGAAGCCGGACGCATCATGGAAGAGTGGAACGGACCGCTCACTTCAAGCGGAATAACCCGTTTGGCGCCCGCCTCTTTGCCCCGCTCGCCGACGGCCTGAACGCCCGCCACACTGCCGGATACGACAATTTGGCCGGGGCAGTTCAAGTTCGCCAGTTCAACGATGCCAGCTTCGCCGCTGATTGACGCGCACAGCGACTTCAGCGCTTCGCGGTCCGCGCCGAGAACGGCCGCCATGGCCCCTTGTCCGCTCGGCACGGCGGCTTCCATGAACTCCCCGCGCGCCCGCACGGTGCGCACCGCATCGGCGAAGCTCATAACGCCCGCCGCCACCAGCGCCGAGTATTCGCCCAGACTGTGGCCGGCGACATAATCCGGCTTCAAGCCGTAGCGCGCCTGGAAGCGTTCCAGGTAGGCGATACTCGTCGTCAAGAGCGCCGGCTGCGTGTTGTACGTCGCCTTCAGCTCGGCCTCCGGTCCTTCCAGGATAATGCGGCTTAACGCCATACCAAGCGCTTCATCCGCAGCCTCATATACGCGTTTCGCCTCCGGGTCGGCTTCGACGATGTCTTTGCCCATGCCGACCGCCTGCGCCCCTTGTCCCGGAAACACAAATGCCAATTTCCCCATCAGAAAGCCTCCTTCAACGATTGACCCCTTACGATCGCGTTGTTACCAAATCAGCACGGATGCGCCCCAAGTCAAACCGCCGCCGAACCCGACAAGCACGACGCAGTCGCCTTCCCGGACCCGTCCCGCTTCCACGGCTTCCGCCAAAGCCACCGGGATCGAGGCTGCTGACATGTTGCCGTATTTATCCAAGTTGATCATGCACTTGTCTTCGCTGAGCTCCAGACGCTGCAGCGACGATTGAATAATCCGGATGTTCGCTTGATGCGGAACGAGCAGATCGATGTCGCTCTTCTCCAGACCCGCTTTGCGAAGCGCTTCTTCCGCCGCACCACCCATAATGCGAACGGCGAATTTGAACACTTCCGCTCCGGCCATATAGATGAAATGATCTTTGCCTTGAAGCGTCTCCGGCGTTGCCGGACAGCGTGAGCCCCCGGCGGCTACCCTCAGCAGCGGACCGCCGGTGCCGTCGGCGCCCAGCTCGAACGATTTGAAACCGCGTCCTTCCGGCACTTGGCCGAGCACGACCGCGCCTGCCCCGTCCCCGAACAAAATGCAGGTGTTGCGGTCCGTGTAATCCGTAATCCTGGACAAGCATTCCGCTCCCACGACAAGCACATTCTTGTACACGCCGGTCGCTATAAAGTTCGAGCCGGTCGCGAGACCGTATATAAAACCGGAGCAGGCCGCGGACAGGTCGAACGCAGCCGCCTTCTTGGCGCCCAGCTTCTCCTGCAAAATGCAGGAGGTGGACGGAAAAGACATGTCCGGCGTCACCGTCGCCACGATAATCAAGTCGAGATTCTCGGCGCTCACGCCCGCATTGCGCAGGGCGATGAGCGCCGCCTCGTACGCCAAATCCGACGTTGCTTGCTCACTCGACGCGAGTCGGCGTTCGCGGATGCCCGTCCGGGAGACGATCCATTCATCGTTCGTTTCCACCATTTGTTCCAGCTCCTGATTGGTTAACACCCGTTCAGGCACATATTTACCCGTACCGATGATGCCGACAGGCAATAAACTCATCTTAGGTCACTCGCTTCCGTTACTGATTTCCACCCGTATACTGCTGACCAGTTCGTTCGAAACCGCAATGCGCGCTTGGCGCACGGCATTCTTGATGGCGAGCGCGTTGGAAGAGCCGTGGCTTTTCAGCACGAGCCCGTCCACGCCGAGCAGAGGCGCCGCCCCGTGCTCGTTGTAGTCCATCTTTTTCCGGAACTGCCCGATTCCCTTCTTCACGACAGCTGCGGCCAATTTCGTATACCACGTGCGCGTGAATTCCGTTTTGAGCACGGAAAAAATGACCGAAGCCGCTCCTTCCAGCGATTTCAGCATAATGTTGCCGGCGAAGCCGTCGCAGACGATCACGTCGCATGGCTTCTTCAAGATGTCGCGCGACTCGATGTTGCCGACGAATCGAACCGGCGCCTGTTCCAGCAGCGGGTACGCCGCTTTCGTAAGTTCATTGCCTTTCATCGCTTCGGTACCGACGTTAAGCAAGCCTACACGCGGCTCCTTCAGGCCATGTACCTTGCTGCGATAGATGCTGCCCATAATCGCATATTGCACAAGCTGTTCGGGCGTCGCGTCCATATTCGCGCCCAAGTCCAGCGCAAGCACCCCTTCGCCGTCCAGCGACGGCAGCATCGGAGCGAGCGCCGGACGCTCAATCCCTTTAATCCGGCCGACCACGAGCAGCCCCGTCGTCATCAGCGCGCCGGTATTGCCGGCCGAGATCATCGCGTCGACCTCGCGGTCTTTTACCATACGCCCGGCGATTACCATCGAAGCGTCCTTCTTGCGCCGGACGGCTTTCACCGGTTCGTCTTCGGCTTCGATGATTTCCGAGGCATGACGGACCTCCACATTCGCCGGCTTCCTGCCTTGAAGCAGCGGTTCGATTCGGGCGCTGTCGCCCACGAGCACGACGGTCGTATCGGACCATTCCGCAGCCGCCAGCAGCGCGCCTTCCACTTGCGCCGCAGGGGCGTGGTCCCCTCCCATCGCGTCAATCGCTATCCGCATGCAGTTCTCCTCCTTCGGAGCGGTCTTTGCTCGCGTGATAAATAATAAAATTGCCTTGGAACACCACTTCGTCGCCAACGTAAGTAAACACTTCCACCTTAGCTTTGCCTTTGGAGATGGAACGTACATATGCTTTGGCAATACATTTTTCGGAAAGGCGAACCGGGCGGACGAACCTGATGTCCGCGGCCGCCGTCAATGCGACCTGATCGTTAATGAGCGCCACGGCAAGCGAATTGGCTTGCGAGAAGATGTGGTGGCCCCGCGCGATTTTCGTTCGCGAGAACACATGCTCCTCTTTAATTTCAAACATCGATATCCCGCTCTTGTCGAGCTGCAAGTCGATGACGTCCCCGATCACCTCGTGAAGCGGCAGCGAACGCACTTGGTCGTAAGACTGCTCGGCCATCAGCTTCATCCGCTCGCGCAGCTCCGGAATCCCGAGCTCGAGCCGATCCAGACGAATCGTCTGAATGCTGACCTGAAACAGCCGAGTCAACTCCTCGTCGGTGATGAAAGGATTTTGTTCAATAGCTTTCGCCAGTTGCTGCTGGCGTTGTCTTTTGGGAAGGCGTTCGATCGCGAGCACCACCTTATGATCCAATCTACGTATATCCTATGATTTACACTATATCTTATGACCAAGTCATAAAGAAAAGTATACTGGATTCGGCAAGAAAAGGGAAGCGAGGACAGGCAAAAAAAATAGCACCCAACCTTGGCGGCGGATACTATCTCTTTGTGTGTGTATGAAATTACTGGTTGATGATCTCTCTGTTCTTATACGTGCCGCAAGATTTGCAAACGCGGTGAGCCAACTTCAATTCGCCGCAATTGTCACATTTCACCATACCCGGTACTTCCAATTTAAAGTGAGTCCGACGCTTGTCACGGCGTGTTTTGGACGTTCTCCTTTGAGGTACTGCCATATTTCCCACCTCCTTCAACGAATTCACGCGTTCGGCGCCCCGGAGCTACTCGTCCTTGAAAAAGTCCGCCAGCCCGGCCAATCGCGGATCAACCTTCTCCTGCTTGCAGCCGCATTCGCGTTCGTTGCGATCCGTACCGCAAACGGGACACAAGCCCTTGCAATCTTCTTTACATAACGGAATGAACGGAAGCGACAGCATGACTGCTTCCGCCAAATAAGGCTTCAGTTCAATGCGATCTCCGGTTACGTAGAGAACGTCGTCGTCTTCCTCGTCCTCGTCGCTCTCTTCATCGATCGCCTTCTCTTCACCCTTCACGAACGATTCATGAAAAGGGACCGTCACATGCTGCGCCACCGGAGCCAAGCATCTCGAGCACGATTGCTCGACGTCGATCTCGAGTTCTCCGTCAACTTCAGCCGCGCCTTCGACATCACGCGCTTCGAGCCGAACCTGAAGCGGTCCGTATCCGAGCAAGCTTCCCGTCTTGGGCAGGTTGTCGGTGAGATCCTCTTGACCTTCCAGCCGGATCGAGCCTTTGGTCGCCAATTCCTTCAGTTGTATAAACATGGGCATCACTCCAAACAAACAAAGATTATTATATCGACTCGCTTCACCTTTTGTCAACATTTTCAGTTCATGCTATCATGTAAAATCATAGAACGATAGACAGCAGGAGTCAAATATCCGGGGGAATCGCCGCCATGCGTACAGTAGGTCTTATCGTCGAATATAATCCGCTGCATAATGGTCACTACTATCATTACCAACAATCGAAAAAGGAAACGGGCGCAGACGCCGCCGTCTGCGTCATGAGCGGCCACTTCCTGCAGCGCGGGGAGCCCGCGATTGTCCACAAGTGGGCTCGCGCGGAGATGGCGCTCGCCATGGGCGCCGATCTGGTGCTCGAGCTGCCCGTCGCTTATGCCGCGCAGCCCGCGGAATGGTTCGCGTACGGTGCGGTGTCCGTGCTTGAGGCGACGGGCGTCGTCGACAGCCTCTGCTTCGGCAGCGAGAGCGGCGACCTGTCCGTGCTGAGCGCCGCAGCCGAGCTGCTGCACCGCGAGCCGCCGGCGTTCGCGGCCCTGCTGCGGGAAGAGCTTGCCGGCGGCCTGCCTTACCCGGCCGCTTACAGCCGGACCGTCGCCCGCTTCGTGCCCGGCGCAGACGTTGACGAATTGGCAAAGCCGAACAATACGCTTGGCCTGCATTACTTGATTGCCCTGCATCGGCTGGGCAGCTCCATAACGCCCAGGACGATCCGCCGCACGAAGGCGGATTACAACCAAGCGGACGTGACCGACGGCTGCATTGCCAGCGCTACCGCCCTGCGCAAGCTGCTGCTCGGCGGCGGCTCGCTGGATGCCATTCGCCCTTACGTGCCGCCAGCCACGGCAGACATCCTGGAGCGCGAATGGCGGGCCGGCCGCGCGCCGGTGCATTGGGAACTGTTCGCGCAGCCGCTGCTGCACAAGCTGCTCTCCCAGCCGCCGGAGCGGCTTGCCGACTGCTGCGAGGTCAACGAAGGACTTGAGCACCGCATCGCCGCGGCACTTCGCGAGATGGACCCTGAGGAGGCCCGCAGCGGACGGACGGTGGAGGCGCTGCTGGAACGGCTCAAGACACGGCGGTATACCCGCACGAAGCTGCAGCGGACGCTGCTGCGCATCCTGCTCGAGCACCGCAAGGCGGACCTTGCGCCGGAGCTTCTGCGGCAAGGGGCGCCGTACATTCGCGTGCTGGGCTTCAGCCCGCGCGGACGCGAGCTGCTGCGGGCGATGAAAACGAAAGCGAAGGTCCCCGTCATCACGAAAGTGACCCGGGAATCTTCGCCTCTCTTAGCGATGGATGTGCGTGCGACTTCCGTGCACGCGCTGGCTTACCGCGATTCCGGTCCGCGGGACTGGCTGCGCGATTATTACGAGCCGCCGGTGCGGTTAGCCTCTACCGGCAATCCGGACGATTAAGGCTTCGGCGTCAACGCAGCCAAATACTTCAAAGCGTCGTCCAGCGTCGCGACCGGCACGATTTTCATCGATGTAGCCATCTCCTCCGCCCTCGCCTTGGCATCCGAGTAATTGGGAATTGTCCCGCCGGTCGGCGACTTGTAGTCCTCGGGCGCGAAGAAAATTTCCGCCCCGGCCCGGTCGGCGGCCACGACTTTATGTTTGATGCCGCCGATGACGCCGACCTTGCCGTCGGGATCAATTTCGCCAGTACCGGCGATTTTATACCCCTTCGTAATATCTTCCGCGCTTAACCGGTTATAAATTTCAAGCGCAAACATAAGTCCGGCGGACGGACCGCCGATTTCTCCGGCTTTGATCTCAATTTGATGATCGGGCGATTCCGCTTTCACGCTGTGTACTTCAGTCGGCACAATGCCCAGTCCCACGCGCTTGGCGTTCTCCGCCATGTCTTCCTGTTCCGGAAGCACGGCCAGCGCAATGTCTTTCGTTCGGGTGACGCCGCCTCGCTTGTAAACGATCTTGACCGTGTCTCCCGCTTGTTTATTTCCCACCGCAGCCCGCAACTCTTCATACGTTTGGATGGCCTGCCCGTCAATCTCCAGAATGTAGTCTCCCGCATGCAGCGTTTCGCTCGCCGGAAATTCGGGGTACACCTGCTGGACCACGACGCCGTCCTTCTGAATATGATACGGCACCCCTAGCTTGTTGTAGGCCGCCTGAATCGCGTCCGCCTGCGAGGTCAGCATCACAATTTCTTGCCGCTGCGAGTACTCCTCGCGGGTTTCGTTGTTTTGCAGCAGCTCCTTCTTGAGCCGAAGTTCCTGATAAGGTCTCACGAACGACAGCACATAGCTGACGAGATTGACGTCGCTAAGCTCCACCGTCGTCAGCATAAACTCGCCGCGATCCGCACCGGCCGCCTGTTTGACTTGCACCATCGGCGCGAGCACCTCCGCCGTACCCGGTTTAAACACATACAGCGGCAGCGGAATAAAATAAACGATAAACAGCAGCCCGATCGCGATAAAGACGCTAAATACGATGCGGGACGCCTGCTTCACATGTCTTCTGTCCTCCATACGGCTCTCCTCTCTCCCGTATCGGATCTTCTACCCGAATCTGCCTCTTCCGGTTCTCCCGGTTCTTGTCTATCGTACGCCCGTCAGGTCTAATCCATGCGGGCCAAGCGTAAACATGTACCATTCTGACAAGCCGGAGGGGTTCGTATGCCGCGGTTATCCAGCTTATTCTCCCCCAAATTCACGACGCTCCTGTTAGGCGCCTCGGCGCTTGCTTTAGTCATCAGCATCATCTTATTCCCCGACCTGGCATTTCAATCGTCTTTACAAGGCTTGCAGCTCTGGTGGAAGCTTGTCTTCCCCGCCCTGCTGCCCTTCCTGATCCTCACCGAGATGCTGCGCGGTCTCGGCGCTCTGCACGCGTTAGGCGTGCTGCTCGAACCGCTGTTCCGCATCCTGTTCCGCGTGCCTGGCATCGGCGGCTTCGTGATGGCGATCGCATTCACGGCGGGGATGCCGGCGGGTGCCGCCGCCATCGGCGGCATGCGCAAGGACGGGCAGCTGACGCGCGACGAAGGCGAACGGCTGCTCGCCGTATCCCATCTGCTGAGCCCTGTCATCTTGATCAGCGTCGTGGGCGTCGGCTTCCTGCACAGCGCGGCCGCCGGCCTTGCCCTCGCCGTCATTCATTACGGCTCGGCGCTGCTGATGGCCTTGGCGCACCGCCTTCGCGCAGAGCGGGCGAACGAAGCGCGGAGCGTTTACGACACGCAGCCGGGCGAACGCGGCTTCCTTAGCCGCTTCTGGCATACGCTGGAAGATGCTCGCAGCCGCGACGGCCGTACGTTCGGCAAGCTGCTTGGCGACGCGGTATCTTCCGGCGTCCAGCAATTGTTCGTCATCGGTGGTTATATGATGATGTTCTCCGTCCTGCTTCAAGCGATCCCGTTGACGGGTATGATCGACGGGCTGACCTCCATCGTCGTCGCTGTTGTCAGCGATATCGGACAAGGCGAAGCTGCGTCGCTGTTGACCGCCTTGATGACCGGGATCATCGAGCCGCATTTGGGCGCTTATGCGATGACGCAGCAGGTCGGCCCTCCCGGGAGCGCGTCCTCGCTCGGGTATGCCGCACTCAGCGCGCTGCTCGCTTGGGGCGGGCTATCCACGCACGCCCAGGTGCGCAGCTTCACCGCCGCCACCGACCTGCGGTTTGTCCGCTTCTTGTCGGCAAGGCTGCAGCACGGCGGCATCGCCTTTGTCCTGACCTTGCTGGCCTGGCGCCCGCTCCTGCAGTATTTCCAGGAAGGCGCCGCTGTGTCTACCTGGGCGCCGATTGCCGCCTGGAACGGCGGTTGGTCGCTTGAGCAGAACCAGGGGTGGCCGTTCATCAGCCCGATGATGCTGCAGTTCGGCAGCATGCTGCTCGTCATGCTCGTCCTGTCCGTATTCGCCGCCTTCTTGTTCCGACGTGGGCGGGGACGAAAGGCGTAACCGGCCTCTAACGCCGGTTACGCCTTTGGCCTGCTCCCATATTTCCCGCGCAGCGCCCGCTCCACTTCCGGCGGCACCAAGTCGACCACCGGTCCGTGGAAGCGGGCGACTTCCTTAACAATGCTCGAGCTTAAGTAGGAATATTTCGGCGTGGACGTCATAAAGAACGTCTCGATGTCCTCGCATAACTTGCGATTCGTAGACGCGAGCTGAAGCTCGTATTCAAAATCGGAAACGGCCCGCAGCCCCCGGACGATCAATTGCGCATCCTTTTGCTTCATATAATTAATCAGCAAATCGCGGAAGCTGTCGATCTCCACATTCGGCAAGTCGGCAGTCACCTTGCGCAGCAGCTCGGTACGTTCCTCCACCGTGAACAGCGGATTTTTGCTCGTATTGTTCAGTACCGCGACGACCAGCTTGTCAAATACCTTCGCCGCCCTGCGGATAATGTCCAAATGCCCGTTCGTCACCGGATCGAAACTGCCCGGGTATACCGCCACTCTATCACTTCGTTGCACACTTGCATCCATTCGTACGGTCAGCTCCCTCTGTATACATCCCTCTATTATGTCGGTTCACGCAGGTTCCGCCCTTCGTCAGCCCTTACGGAAAATGGTGATCGCCGTATCCCCATACTCCGCTCGTCGCAACGGGGCGAGCTCCCCTACCGGATCGTCATAACGATCCTCCGCATCATGCTCGACAACGACCGTGGCGCCTTCCGCCAACAGCTCGTCCTGCATAAGCTGCTCGAGCAAGCCGCCGATCACCTTCAATTTATAAGGCGGATCGAGAAACACGAGATCGAACTTGACCTCCCGCTTCGCAAGCGCCTTCAATGCCCGGCTTGCATCATTGCGATACACCTCGGCATGGTCCGCGAAACCGGTTACCTGCAAATTTTGCCGAATCGTATCGATCGCTTTCTTGTCGGTATCCGTCAAAACCGCGCGTTCCATCCCGCGGCTGAGCGCCTCAATCGCGAGTCCGCCCGTACCCCCGAACAGGTCAAGCACCTGTCCGCCGTCGAAATACGGACCAATCATACTGAATACCGCTTCTTTCACTTTATCCGTCGTAGGCCTGGTCCCCGTGCCCGGCACCGCTTTCAGCGCTCGTCCCCGGGCATCCCCCGAAATCACTCTCATGTCGAAAAGCCTTCCTTCTGCTTGCATGGATTGTCATCGCTATCGTACCATAAACGGTAAACATTGCACAAAGAACTTCGAAAAAAATTTGTCACCCGATGTATAACTTACCGTTCTTGCGGTCATCCTTATATCATCGACATCCGAAAATGTCGTAGACAACCGCGGAGAAGACTTACGTTCCCCATAAGCTCTTCGTCCGGTTTCTCCTCTCCCATGAAAGGGCCTCGTCGCGAGACGGGGCCCGAATTTTGTTTTAACCCTCAAACCCTTGATAGATAAGAATTTTATTATAATCCTGATATTTCACCACGGTTGATTTTTTAATTTTTGTCCATAAATATTGGGGGATTCCTTTTAGCGTTTGCCCCGGCGGCTGCGTTCCAGGATGAAACCGGGTATCGAGTGGATGCTTTATAGATCCACCTGATGAGTCTGCAGCAGTAGCGGACGAAACAATCCCCACTTTTGGGGACGGTCGCGGGATCCCGCCACGAGCTGGCCTGCACGGCACATAAATTTGTTCTTTGAAAAATAAAAAACTGACCTAATTAAAGGTCAGTAGGGAGACATTCCTATATAGGCCCGGTGGGGGTCGAACCCACAACCTACCGGTTAAGAGCCGGTTGCTCTGCCATTGAGCTACGGACCTGAATTGGGTATATTATATCACTTTACGATAAAAAATCAAGTCCCCCACCAGCTTGAAATGTGACCCGTAAGATGGACACTTTGAAAAAAGTGACCCTCTTGCGGGTCATTTGTGTTTTAATCGAATCATAGAGATGCGAGCGAGGGTTGGATCATGGGAAAACCCAGAGGAGTTTCAAAAACATTTACAGAGCAAGAAATCAAACAGCATGAGTAAAATCCGAGTGTTCTTCGTGTATCGGAAAAAACCATAACGTATTCCCCCAGCGCTTAAAGTTGCCGCTGTACAAGCCTATCAAGAGGGCGTAACACCTATAGAGATCATCTTAAAAGCAGGATTCAATCTGGCAGTCATCGGTCATGAGACGTCGAAGAAGAGTCTGTTGCGTTGGCGCAACGTATATGCGACTAGTGGAAAAGCGGGGTTGCTGGAAAACCGGCGAGGAAAAGGAACGACGGGCAGAAAGGCCGCAGGGTGTTATCGGTTGAAGAGAAGTTGCTACGTGCTGAGGCGCGCGTTAAGCTTTTGGAAGCAGAGAATGATCTCTTAAAAAAGCTCGAAACGCACGAAAAGCTCTGGCATGGCAAAACCCAGTAGGGATGTCGATCGTTAAGCCGCGAAGTAGATAAGCCATTCCGGACATGTTTCGGCTTTTCCCAAATATGACCAAGCCTTCATGCATATACATAGAAGATAAAGACAGACGGGAGGTGGGAAGTATGTCGATCAGAAAAGCACTTTTATCGCTTTCTGTTGGCTTGTTCTTAGCTGTCTTCGTCATAGGTCTTTTGCCTTTCTTAGTTATTATTAGTTGGGCGGAGACTTTAGGAAGTACCGAACTCTACACGTCGCCGCTATTCTTCTTAAATTTTTTATACAAGGACAGCTGTAAGGAGCAAGCGCAGCACAGAGAAGAGGGGCATTAAGATGGCCTCTTCTCCCCTTAGAGGGAGAAAAATCTCATTCCTTTGGAAAGCGAAAGAGATTCCCCTTTTCTCCCTATTCAGTTAGTGCTCGAGGTTGCCGATATTCTTAATGGGAACGATGTTATTAAGGAGTTGAATCACCATGTTCGAAGCCGGCTTGACTCAAGAAGAACTAAACCTGCTTCTCTCAAGAAAGAGTGCCCATGAATCTCCATTTATACCTAGATCGAAAAGAAAACGTAAGAAGCAAGGATTTATTGAATTCATCCTCAAAAAGCTTTTGATTATTTAAATTATAGACCCCGCAGTGAATCCATTTGTGTAGACATTTAGGAATAGGGTGGCTTCCGGCATCTATGATCGGGATTTCATAGGGGATCAATCCGATGCTGCACTTCACAAGTGAAAGTCGCCAATAGCTTCGTCTATAATGTCTTGGTTGGTCCCCATGTATCGCATGGTGATGCTCGGCACGCTGTAGCTAAGTATCTGCTGCAGCAGGTCACCGATCCGCAGCCCACGTTAACGCCCATCACCAGCAGAAACCAGTCGCGCTCCGACCGTTTTCTGAAAACTGACCTCATCTGCTCCAACTTCTCCATGCTTCTAATCGGCTGTACAACCTTCCAGCACTTTTCTTATAAACGAAAACCAAACAAGCTGACGTCTGTAGGGTACAGAGGCCAGCTTGCAGCTGCGAATCCTATGTTTATCGAGGACTATATTCGCCTGATCCAGTTTATCACGCACTTCCAGTAAACACATACGCGTTGCCGTATTTTTTCCTGACTTGAGTGCATTCATCCCTGTTCTAGTCATTCTACATCATCATGATTCAATATTGATTCGATTTAAAATGTCGGGAATTTCTTCGAACGAATGAATCCACAATACATTAAGCCCTAAATCATTCGCATCCTGCTCTTCCAATAAAAAAGCCAGTCTATCTATGATCTCAGTATCCCCGCGATAAGTTGTAGGTACCTTCTTAATAATATAATGATTGATTTTCTTCTCTGAATTTTTCCTGGAGGACACATCCAGCAAGCGCCTTAAATTAGGATCCGTTAAACTTAAACCAATCAATAGACACGTGTTCTGGTTTAACTTATTGAGCTGAATAAGATTGGACCAGCTGAAAGGTTCGATAAATTGACTATGATAGGAATCCTCACTAAACACAATATTGGAATCCTTTGGAATAGGGCTTGATCTTGGCAAGTAACCATGCACATGATAAATGGGGATTTCATCGGAATTGTGTTTTAAACCTTCACAATAAATCGGTTTATTTTTTATATTATTGTTAGTAAGATGCTCTTCAATGAGCGAGTCAAAATTAAAGGTTATAATGGAATCAAGCGGTTTGCGATCCCGTTGGGGCCGTGCCAGATTTGCTATGGATTCGATCGTATCGTTAATCCTAATATCGGAGGAGTACAGGGCATTGCGCACTTCTGCCTGGAAGTCATCGCCCAGATTATTTTTCAGGTACTTGCCGATGATTAGACTGGAATATCTGCTGTTAATGTCATCGATATTGCTGAAATCGATTGAAATATCATGATTATTCGATATTCGGGTCATCATGGATTCCAATAGTTTATTTAATAGCACATTCCAAGCCGGAATCCCCGCACTTATGGAAATACCGGCTCCGCAAATCAAGGTGAGCCTTCCGTCCGACAACGATTTGGCAATGACTTTAATATCTTTATCGTGCGAAACTGTAAAAGTGTTCGATGCCGCTGCTGTAAATCCATCTTCGACTCTATCGAACAAGCTTTCGATTAACTCTTTAAGTCCATCTTCAAAGTTAGACGATAAATCTAAATACTTGATTTCCGAAAGATAACTGGGCACGCTGCTTTTGTCAATGAGGACCGGTATGATCCTTCTGCTGCCCCTTGATATATCTGCCAGCGCCATTGCCGAAAATTCTTTTAACACCCCTCTGGAGTTCAGAGAATTTTTACTGATGACGACGATGATGGCATCCGCGTTATCAATGCCCTCTTTAATTTTTTCAAAAATATTGTCACCCAGTTCGATTCTCCAGGAATCCAGCCAAATGTGGTGACCCGCTGTTTCTAATTCGCGTACAATTCGATTGGTTATATCTTTATCCTCATGGCTGTAACTAATAAAGACTTTCATCTGTGCACCTCTTCGAAAGATGGCCTGTCACCATACACAAACGTTCCTGCACCATTGGAAACAACCCTATAGTTCAATCATATAAAAAATAACAAATATCACCATAAAAGTATATCGTTTTTTTGTAATGGCCATTGTCCTGCCGGGCTTGGTCATCTCATCTCATATCTCCGGAACATACGTTCCCCGTCGCGCCGCAAAATAAAAAGGACTCCTCTCGGAGTCCCTTGACGGTGATGGAATGGGTACACTGCCTTGAACCTTCTGAACCTCGGGTCAAACCTTGATCACACCATGCAGTTGTACACTACATTAATGTGTCTTTGGCACATCCCCTCGCTCCTATTTGGTTTCAATAACAACTTCCCTGGTATTGCTCGTTAGATCGCCCAACGAAAACCACACCTCTCTTGTCACCGTCCTTATGTAGGATGTCCCGTGACAAAGAAATTATTGTATCTCTACGTTCAAAAAATTACCGGCGGATGGATGCGATTTCTTCATAATGGGTCAGCTTAATTTCTCCATCTACCAGCAAGGCAAACTTTTCGCGCAATTCCCGTATATGCGGAGTGTTGTCATGGAAATCCCAGGCCGCTTGATCTTTATACTTTTCGTAGAATGTAAATTGGCCCGGATCGTCTTTGGCCCGGAGCAGGGTATACGCCAACGCCCCTTCCTCGTTTTGCACCTGTGACACCATATGAATCAGCGCTTCTTCAAGTTCCTTTTCTTTTCCAGGCTTTGCTTTTAACGTAGCTGTAAATGCGATCACGGGTTCATCCTCCTGATGTAACGATTCTGTTTACCAAGTGCGGGGATCGCCTGCACTCTCCTGAGTATAGCCGATCCACCCGCTTCATGCATGCGTTCATTCTGCACAAATTTGAACAAGCTCCGGCTTCCGCAGCATCCCGCCGCGCGTCCGGTTCCGGTATTTCACCCGAGCTCTTATCTTCGGCTCCAAATAGACAAAGCTGGGGCCTTCACGGGCTTGGAGTTTCCGGGACAGGCTCATAAACGTTTCTCGATGCTCAGCCGTCACCCCAAGCTCGAGCATGCCTGAAGGACGCAGCCTGCCGTTCTCTTCCAGATGAATCAGCCAACCCGATCCATCTTTACGATACCCTGCAAGGTACACATCCGCATACTGGTAGTTAATAATTTGCTGCCAATCATGGGATTGCCTGGACACGTATTTACTGTTTTTCCGCTTTCCGACAATCCCCTCCATTCGGTTCGCCACGACATATTCCCATAGATCCTCACCGCGGCCATCGATATGCGGCACGATCGATATATTCGGATTCGACTCAAGAACAGACTCCAGAATCGAGCGTCGCTTCATTAGCGGCAGCTGCCGCAAATCCCGACCCTTATGGAACAAAATGTCCCAAACTATATAATTCACCGGCTGCTGTTTCGAGTACGTATCGATTTTGTTTTCTTTTTCAGCCGGAATCGTTCCATCACAAGCTCAACATCTATCGCTTCTGTCTCCGGATCGGTGCAGCAGACTTCGCCATCCAGCACGAAATCGCCGTCCATTGGCGGCAGGTGCAGCTCGGGAAATTGCCTCGTGCATTCATTCCCCTGCATCGTCCATAATCTGGTTTCATCGGATTGCCGCGACATGATCACCCTATGACCATCAAGTTTCGGTTCAAAAATCCATCCGTCGTCTGAGAATGGCTCCGGACGTGATTCAAGCAGCATCGGCGCTATGAACATAAGAATCACCCGCAATCATTGTACCACGGGGATTATGCACGAATAATCAGGGAATCACTGGGGTTTCAGTTGGATTGCAATTGCTCAAGATCAGCGGTCACTTTCTCAATCATCTGCACAAACGAAGATAACTCCTCGGAACTGGCCGCCTGGGTCCGCGCTTGGATGGACGTTTGGTGGGACTCATGCTCAACCTCTCGCAGTAAACGTGAAATCACTTCAAGCTTCTCCTGAATTTGCTCAAGCGCCTCCTTCGACCTTGAAGCTAATTTACGAACTTCATTGGCTACAACCTCAAAGCCGCGCCCCTGATCACCGGCGCGCGCCGCTTCAATGGCCGCGTTGAGACCAAGTAAATGAGTTTGATCCGATATTTCTTTGATCAGGGAACCCATATTTTCAATATGCGTCACTTCTTGAGTAAGCGATTGCACCATATGATAGGATTTATCCTGAGATTCCGAGGAACGAATAGCGGAATCTGCAACCGATTGGCTGCTGCTGCTGAGTTCCACCATCATCGAAGCAAGTTCCTGGACGGCGGAACTAATCCCGTGCAAGAGACGGCCCCGTTCATCAGCGAGCGTTTGGACTTTCTTCTTCTCTTCGAATTCATAAGCTTCCAAAACTAATTGAGAATCGAAATTAAACATTTTGGTAAGCGCTTGGATGACCGATAACCATGCGTCAGGCATCGTCCGTTTGAAATGATGGGTTGCCAAGTCCAAATACAGCAAATACGTTCCTAAATACCACTGCGTCGTTAAACCGATTCGAGAATGAACCTGACCTATAAAAATCCTTTTTTCAATAAATTCATTGTCAATGGTACCGGTCGCAAGCGAAAGAAAATACCACCTTTGCGTCTCTTTCAATCGTTCAACCGTGCTGTGAGCCTCAATAATCCGTTTCAGTTCTGATCGCTGCATGATCCGTTCATACAGTTCATCAACCAGTGTGTCCACGACTTCTTTAAATATAGGTTCTTTACTTTGCAAAAGCGTTAAATCTTCGCTGGTAATGCCGATGTAATCAAGCTGTTGTTTTCGTGCTTCCGATAAGTTTAGCATGGGTACGCTCCTCTGCATCATGAAGTCAAATCTGCTTACTCTACTTTTATTTCATTATAAGAAGAAACGAATCTATAATATCCGGATCAAAGAACGATCCACGGTGGTCCAGCAGGAATTCCAATGATCTCTCCTTTCCCCAAATTTCCTTGTAAGGCCTTCGTGAAGTTAAAGCGTCATAAACATCCACCACACTGACAATACGAGCTTCTAACGGGATGTCAGCGCCTTTCAATCGATGAGGATAACCAGATCCGTCCCATTTCTCGTGATGGTGCAGGATAATGTTTCTGGCTACATCGAATTCATCTTTAAAAAACTCATCGTCCAGCTCTGCATTTATTTTTTCGAGAATATCTACACCAATGAGCGGATGCATTTCAATAATTAAACGTTCATAGCTTGTTAACTGCCCCGGCTTATATAAAATACCTTCGGGTACCCCGGATTTCCCAATATCGTGCATAATGCTGGAGTGACTTACACTGCGGACATATTCATCCTTCAGCTTAAGATTCAAGCGCTCATTATGAGTCGTTATTAACCGCTCCGTTAGTTGCTGGACTCTTGTTAGATGTTCCTCGATCGCGGGATCTCTGATTTCACAGGAAATAGCCAGCACTTTCAAAAGCGCAGCTTGAAAGGAGCTTCTTCGTTCTTCCGCTATGTAGATGCCTTCTCGCAAATCTTCCAGTTCCCTGAACAGTCCGACGTAGAACCACTCCCCTTCGATAAGAAAAGGAGTAATCGAAATGGAAGAATGCCAAAGTTCGCCGCTCTTCTTTTTATTGATAAAAATGCCTGCCCAGCTCTCTTTTTTATGCAACGCCTCATACATGCTTCTATAGGTCGCTTCTGTGGTAAATTTCGTTTTTAGAATGCTTGCTCTGGCACCTATGATGGTCTCGCGTTTGTACCCGGTAATTTCCTCGTATGTCTGGTTCACATCAAGAATACGATGGTCGGCATCGGTAATAATGACGGCATCGGATAACGAGAGGAACATACGTAAGTTCTGATTCAAGGCCATTCCCCTTATTCTTTATGCAAAATAAATGTAACCAAAGTTACAATAGCACGTCTTTCGCACAAATGTCCAGGCCTGTTTACGGCCAACAAAGAACACACGTTCGATTATCCATGCATTAAAAAAGGACTCCTCTCGGAGTCCCTGACGGTGATGGAATGGGTACACTGCCTTGAACCTTCTGAACCTCGGGTCAAACCTTGATCACACCATGCAGTTTAGCACTACATTAACGTGTCTGCGGCACATCCCCTCGCTCCTAATTGGTTTCAATAACAACTTCCCTGGTATTGCTCGTTAGATCGCCCAACGGAACCACACCTCTCTTGTCACCGTCCTTATGTAGGA
The DNA here is from genome assembly GCF_016586185.1 of Paenibacillus sp. EPM92. NCBI lineage: Bacteria > Bacillati > Bacillota > Bacilli > Caryophanales > Paenibacillaceae > Paenibacillus > Paenibacillus sp. EPM92. The sequence continues at coordinate 63,287 of NZ_BCPS01000067.1, read as the reverse complement.
TATCCGATCGAAGCAATCTTATACCGAAGATTATCAATATTTGATTTCGATTCATGTTCACATCTCGTCCATGGCGTTCCCTGCGGCCTGTTGTTATAATGAAGAGTGAGTTTTAAACGATAAATGTCATTCGAGGTGTAACGATGCTCACAACCGCTCTAGGACGTTTGCGCTTGATCGGTGCGATCGAGGGCCTTTCCTTCCTCATTCTGCTCGGAATCGCCATGCCACTGAAGTATGCCTTCGAGATGCCGCAAGCCGTTACGACAGTCGGGCAACTCCACGGCCTCTTCTTCGTGCTGTACCTGCTGGCCATTGCCAACGCTGCCTTCGTGCATCGCTGGTCCATGGGGAAAATAGGGCTTGCGATTATTGCCGCCTTCGTGCCGTTCGGGCCATTCCTGTTCGACCTAAGGCTGAGAAAAGAGCAGCGGCCAACTATCCCGCAGTAGCGGAACAAGGATCTTCATTCCGGCTCATATCCGGGCTTTACGGCCTGATAGCCTGGAACGAGGATGCCTTAGTTCCGCTTTTCTCTTATCTAGGATACAAACGGTGTATAAAAGCGCTTGACTCGATACATTACGTATCTTATAGTTACATAATGGAGCAGTTCTTGTTCCTTTCAGAAAACTATCGGCAATGTAAAAGGTCACAGCTGACGTTATACGGTTTGTATCGTATTTATAGAAAGGGGATTTGCATGTTTCATTTGCTGGAATTGAACATTGCCGAACACCGTCTCGTTATGGAAGTGCCTTCGGACACGTTATATACGTGGGCGGCGCGTACATTTTGCGCGGTTCCGGCAACCAGCTATACCTTCGCCTCCCCGATCGACCTCATCCTGAGCGCGAACGTAGGGTACGGTCAATCCTTCGACGGGCGGCCAGCGCAAATTTCCTGCACTGCGGCATTCATACAATATTGGCGAAGCGACTTCCTGATCGTCGTCTCACGCGACTATTCGGAAGCAACGATCGAGGCGTATGACCTTTTGGCTTTAAATCAGGCTCTCCTGACGTTGTACAGCGCGCTCATTACATACCGGGAGTGGGGACTCCTCGTACGGGCGACTTGTTGGATCGAAGACGGTCGTGTCCTCATGTCCGCCGATACGTCCTCCCCACGGCCATTCATGACGAACGAAAAGCCGTTTGCCCACACCCTGTTATCGGATGAAGCTGCGCTGATTAAAGTGTCCGGCGATCATCTCCGGGCGTTCAATTCGCCTTTCCGCAGCGGTTCGTTGCGAAATCCGCTTGAAATCCATCTGAATGGCGAGCTAGACGAGTGTCTGCTGAACCGCCCTACGCTCCATTCTCGCCGAATTCGGCTCAGCGAAACCGAAGCCGTCAGCCGACTGCGGTATTTACTGGCCTTTCAAGCACTCGACCCGCATGAATCGGCCAAAACCGCCGCGATGTGCCGCTCAGCAGTTCGCGCGGTTCCTTTCTACGAGCTTCAGGCCCCAGTTCCCGATGCCTTCCTGAGCCAGGCTCATGAACACGTTTACGCAGAAATGGTTTAAGCGGACCAGCCTTTTCGGCTCTCCCCTTTTCTGGTAAGATCATACCAGAGAAGAAAGGGTGGGAACGATGAGAACCGAAAATCAAGTGAAACGCAAGCTCAACGAGCTTCTGATGCAGAAGAAAACGTTGGAGTCCCGGCTGGAAAACGAAGCCGCGGGCGCGGACAACCATCCGCTGCGGCAGCAAATCGACCGGCTCGACGAACAAATCATGCTGCTTGAATGGGTATTGAACGAACCGGTCGGCAGCTATCACGCCTAATGAAAACGGAACGAAAGTCATCGACCTTCGTTCCGTTTTTGTTTGGTATGGCAAGCCCTAGCGCTAAGAGCCCTGCGCGATTGCCGTCTTCCGCGCCTGTGTACGGCGCTCCTCGCGCTGTTCTTCCGTCAAGCGCGGGCACGTATAGCAGCAAAAGCCGCCTTCGGTTCGATAATACAAGCAACAGGCGTTTTTCATACGGATACGCTTGTCCGGATCTTTCAAGTCTTCCATCCAGCGAATTTTGACGTCGAGCGGATTTTTGGCACGGCCGAACACCTCGCTGTTCAATTCCTGTCTTAAGCGGTTGTAGTCTTCAGCAATCCGCTCACGCAGCTCATGCTCTTCCGCCTCCGCCAATAGATCGTCCATCAAGTAATTCAGCTTCGTCGGGAATTGACCCCATAATTGGCCGACTTCGATTCCCGCGGCCTCCGAAGCGGCCTCCAGCAGCGGACGAAACGTCGTGCCGTAGAGCTCCGTCAGCGTTCGGCGCAGCCACGCGGTTCTTTCCGCTTCCCCGGCGGGAGCCGGCTGCGCCGCCTCGCGAACGAGCTTAAACGAGATAGCCGTATAGCTCTCCTTGACGTGCAGCTGCACAACGAAGTTTGAGAGCGACAGGTCTAACGCCTGATTGTGAAACGACAGCGCATACTGCTGTGCAAACGCCGCATAACCAAGCCATCCGCTGAAATAAGCGGCGCACGCAGCCGGTTCAAGCGCGTGGATACGCGTCCCGTAAAGCTCCAGAAACTGCTGCATATTAGGCCGCTCCAGCAATTCGGCGGCAGGAATCGAACAAATCAAGTGCTCCGGGTCTTCTCGACGAATATGATATTTTTGTTCCAATGTCAGAAAGTCCATCAGGATGCAGCGCCTTCTTTCGCGGATCGATAAAGGAAAGTTAACCTCGTTATAGGCTGATAACGATTTTCATTTTCAATTATAACCGAAGACGCTTTCTTTTACCACGTTCAATTTGACTAGTTGTCGCTGCGCCTTTCGTCGTCACGATCCGACAACTCTATAATGTCCTTGGCGCTCGGCAAATCACTCTCGTCAAATTCCTCTTTGGATTGCTCCGCCTGCCGCAGCAGCTCCTCCCGCCTCGATAAGTCCGGCTCCGGCGCTCCCCCGTACAGCAGCTTCAATTGGTTCTCGTAGACGACGATTAATAACGTGACGATGAGGGACAAATCCACCAGCACAACCCCGATCAGACTGGTAAACAGGAGCAACATCCAATTGACGGCAACGACCGCGACAAAGATGAAAAGCCCTCCCATGCACAACCCCTCCCGCTCCTTGCTACGATCGCAGCTGCGAACGGTTCGTTATGCCGATGCAACGATCTTAAGTTCTTCAGACGGTTCAATCCGGCAAACGAGTCCAGCCGTATTCCAGGACCGTCCTTCTTTCAACTTCGTTGTCATATTCTGAAGACCGGTCCCGGGACCGCCCGAGATCGGCACATCTTCTTGCGGGGCATGCTGGGCAACGCGCCTGCCGGCAGCAGGCGCTTCGTTTCGTTCCTGTCTTGCGCGCGGTTATTCCTTCCTGGCAGCGCTAAGCTTCGTACAGCTCGAGCGGCAGTCCGTCGGGATCCGCGAAGAATGTGAACCGTTTGCCCGACGTCTCGTCAACCCGGATCGGTTCGACCTGTACGCCTTGAGCGGTCAGGCGGGCGGCCGCCGCCTCCACGTCGTCCACCTCGAAAGCCAAGTGCCGCAGCCCCCGGGCCTCCGGATAGCTCGAGCGCACCGGCGCTTCGGGGAACGAGAACAGCTCGATTTGGTAGATGCCGCCGACCCTCAGATCCAGCTTATAGGAGTTTCGTTCGGCGCGATACGTTTCGTTATGTACCGTAAGTCCGAGGATGTTTACGTAAAAGTGCTTCGATTTTTCATAGTCCGAGCAAATGATGGCGGCATGATGAATGCGTTTAATAGGAATCATCGCGTCCGCTCCTTAGTAACTGATCAGCGAGGCCATCAGCAAACCGGAGGCGAGGCTCAAGCAGAACGAGAAGATGCCGACGGAGACGTTTCCCCTGGGAATTTCGGCCAACACCTTAAATGGCGTCAACAATTCGAACAAGTAAAAGATAAGGATCTGGAAGGCGATGCCGATCAATCCCCATACGATCAAATCGACAAGCCCCAGGGAATGATACACCGCGGAAGCGAGCACCAGCACTTGACCGATCAGCTTGCCGCCGAGATCGTAGGCCGCCGCTTTGCCTGCCGCCGCCTTGACCGGATCGGTGACATCCCCGGCATCGCGAATTAACCGGAACTCATTGTAAGGCGTGACGAGGTTGAAAAACAATAGCCCTAACCCGACAAGCGGCACCGTAACCCCCAAATACATGAAAAAATTAACGACGCTTTCGAATTGCTCCACCTTCGATTCTCCTCCCGCAAATTAGCTTTCAGTGCCCTCTTCCTCCAAAGCGCACGGCAAATAATAGGATAAATTGCTCGTGATGGTTCCGCCGACGCGCGCGATGACCGCCGAACTTTTGCCATCGATCAGGAAACAGCCCCACAGGAGACGACCGTCGAACGGGCCGTTCGCCGTCTCTACCCGGATCGGCGGCAGCTCGGTGAATTGCTGGTACACCATCGGTTGATCGGCGTACTCCTGTTCGCCGCTCGATTCCCGGGCGGCGCCGCTGCCGTCATAGATCGTGACGCTGCTGCCCTCCCGCCCGAGTATGGGTTTCGCCACATACGGCGTTCCCGGCTCGAAGCAAGGCTCCAAGTAAGTCGGCAGCATGTACCGCCTGATCGTGTCGTGCTCCTCTTTGGTATAAAACTCGTCCGCTTCGTGCAGGTTCCAGATGAGCGCCTGCAGCGCTTTCGTCTGCGCGGCAAAGCCCGACGGCGGATTGACGATTGCCAACCGGCGGTCCGCAATCAGCCGCAGCACATGCTCGCCGGTCGGGTAACCGTCCGTGTCGCGGTCTTCGGCCAGCTTCTCGAGCGCGTGCAGCCGGTATAACACGTCAACCGGCTGCAGCTGCGGCTCAGCGAAGGCGGTCGAGCCGGCCGGCGGCAGGCCGGGCGCCCATAGGCGTTCGCCCTTCACCCGCAGGTCGGCCAGCGGCACGAACGCAGCGCCGGTAACGCCGGACTGCTGCAGCAGGTAGCGCGTCGTACCCGCATCCTCCTCGTGCCAGCCGAGCGCGCTGAACACAAAGCGCTCCGTCGGGTAACCGGCCTCCCGGTACAGCCGCAGCATCCGCTCGAACGCTTCGCCCAGCGCCTCGCTGCAGCCCGCGTTCGGGTCCTCCGCGCCGTAGGCTGCGCAGATGCGCCCGTTCGCGTGAAAAGCCTCGACGATGCCCGTCGGCGTATCGCTGTTGAACTCCAGCATCTTAAGGCCGTCCGGCGTCAGCGCAAAATCGAACCGGCCGATCATCGTCGGCACCGTGTCATCAAAGCGAAGCCGCAGCGCGCCGAACGACGCCTCCGGCAGCCCGAGCTCCGTCCATAAAGCGGGCTCGCCCTGCTGTACGATCTGCACGGTGCGCGCATACACGCGCCCGAGCGCCTCCGCAGCGCGGCGCATCTCCTCAAGCCGGCTCCGGCGGATACGGCACAGCCCGGCCAGCGCATACTCTTGGCCGTACAACCAATCCCAAGTGAACACGCCTTCCCGGCGCAGCGGCTCATACAGCGCTTCTCGACGCTCGGCATAGGTGAGATCTGCAACCCTCCGGCTTTCCTTGGTCATGGTCCATCTCCTCCGTTTCGATTGTACCCGAGCCGTCACGTCAAGAGCCGGAGCTCCCGCTGCTGCCGATACCGCCCTTGCTGATCCCGGATGTCGCACCGCTCGTGCCGCTTTTCACCTTACCGCTGGAGCCGCCGTAGTAGCCCGACGAATGTCCCCCGCTTCCGTCATCGCAATAGCCGTCTTGATTTCGATCCGTGCAGCTGCCGTTACTTGAACAGCCGGCCGCACCGCCGATCACGAGCGCCGAAGCGACGAACAGCGAAACGACTTTGCGCGTTCTGCTTTTCGTTAGACCCATCGTTCGTTTCACCCCTCCCCTTGCGGCTGACCGCGATTACATAGCCCGGGAGCCGGGCAAGCCAAACTCCGCCGCCTCTCCCTCCGGGCTATTGCATTCATTTACGTCGAAGTCGAAATGGCGTAATATACATACGTTTCGCGGTCTTCATCGATTTCCGAAGACGTGCGCTGCCACTCCCGACCTTCCGCATATAAATAATTCGCTTGCACATGCAGCATTGCTTCCAGCGTATCGGCGAAGCGGTAAGTCTCGACCAGCCGGTAGTCGGCTGTGCCTTCGCTGTACTCCCGCAGCTCCATGTAGATGCCGCGCGGGCCGTTCGCATCCGGCCGGCGCCATGGCATCGTTCGTTCCTCTTCGGCTTCTTTCACATAAATGACGTAACCGTCCGACTCGACGGCGCATGACGTTTTTTCATACACCCGTCCGCTTTTGACGAAATAATCGCAAGCGAACCGAAGCGCCGCCTCGTCTCTCCCGATCTGCTCGTAGTAATAAAGGACCGGGAACGTCTCGCCGCCTTCCGTATATAACCGATATTCCAATCGCGCCAAGTAAACCGCTCCTTTCCGTCATCGACCGCGCGGAGGCATCAAGGCGTCGTCCGCGCTTCGGGCAGCATGCGGGCTGCATCCGCCCTTATCCGGTCATCCGTACCATTCATACGTGCAACAGCGCCTAAAGATTCGTTTCGTAACAACGGCCGCATTACCCATTACCATTTCGCTTAGACGCACTTTCGGGCTCCAAAGTTGCGCCTTCGGATAAAATCAGGTGCATTTTCCAGGCGCGTACACCGGCAGCGCGACAAGCTCACATGTCGGGCAATAAAAGGAAATGTATGGATGATGTCGAATATATAGCTGTTTCCATCTTTTATAGCGAATGATGAGGGGTATGAATATGTCGAATAAAGACTTCTTTATTAGCTACAACAAGAACGACGTGCAGTGGGCGGAATGGATCGCTTGGGTGTTGGAAGCGAAAGGTTATCAAACCGTCATCCAGGCTTGGGATTTCAGACCGGGAAATAATTTTATTCTAAAAATGCAGGAAGCTGCCAGTCAATGCCAAAGAACCATCGCCGTGTTGTCGCAAGATTATTTGAATTCAGCATTTACGCAGCCGGAATGGGCAAGTGCATTTGTTCATGATCCGACTGGTAATCAGTCTACCCTGCTGACTGTGCGCGTTAAACCATGCGAACTGGAAGGTCTGTTAAAACCGCTCATCTACATCGACCTGCTCGACAAGCCGGCCGATGAAGCGGAAGAAGCGCTGCTTCAAGGCGTGCAGCTAGGGCGGGCAAAGCCAAATCAAGCACCCGTTTTTCCGGGAGCAGCGGCAAAGACTGTTCCGTTCCCGGGTAATCGTGTAAACCCCTAGCAGGCTCATCGGGACAATCAGACACACACTTGATGGGCCCACAAACCGTGTCTGCCAGACGTTCACACTGGAATATTCCGCACCACCTGAAAAACAAAAACTTCGTAGGCAGAGATACGTTTATAGCCGATCTGAACCACCATGTACATACAGCGGTATCTAACCGCATTTTTGCTATTCACGGTATGGCCGGGATTGGCAAGACCCAGATTGTGTACGAATACATCCGTACATTCAAAGATCAATACGACCTGATCTACTGGATGAGCGCAGAAGATGAAACGCTGGCGCTGAAAGATTTTATCGGGCTCGGAGAAAAGCTGAAATTACCCATAGACCCGGATCAGGAGCAACGCTGCAATCTGGAACTGGTCAAAAACTGGCTTGGCGCGAACGAACGGTGGCTGTTAGTTTTTGATAATATGGATGATCCTAAGCTTCTTCAAACTTTTTTACCGGACGAGGTCCGGGGTAACATTCTGCTCACGAGCAGAAACCCGAACTGGATGCATGCTGCCGAACCGATTGAACTGGGCCTCCTGGATCCTGACTATTCAGCGTTGTATCTCCAGCAGCGATCCGGCGTTTCAGACCCTGCTGCCGCCCTTCAGTTGGCCAATCTTCTGGGCAATCTTCCACTAGCGCTGGAACAAGCAGGGGCCTACATTGAAGCCACCCGCTGTTCACTTGCAGATTATATCGAGGAATACAATAAATATAAGTCAAAGCTGCTCCAGCTTTTCCAACCGTACAATTACAATTTTACGGTAGTTAAGGTCACGGAACTAGCGCTGGAGCGAATACGCGATAGTAAGCCGGATGCGCTATGTCTGCTTAACGCGATGAGCTTCCTTCATCCTGAGGATATCCCCAAGGACTTGTTTGTCCAAGACGATACAGATTTGGAGCTCGAACACTACTCCATTAGGGATTCATTAACGCTTAACTCTTATATTTATGAATTACGGCGTTTTTCTATCATTCATGCGGATCAGGCTTCGCTATCCATGCACCGGCTGATCCAAGAGATTGTACGCGCGGGATTGCCGGAATCCCGGCAACGGGAGACGCTGCGTCTGGTGCTGCGGCTATTGGAAAAATCGACCTCCAAATGCAACGAAACGGAACTGGAGATCACCGCTAGCGGCGAACGGCTTGTTTCCCATCTGGTACGCGCTACCGAACATGCGCTGCAAATGGATCAATTTACGGATCAAGCCATTGATTTAATGACTTTTTTAGGACAGTATTTCACGCTAACCTCCAACTACGAAAAAGCGATCCATGTTTATGAAGAAACGATCGATTGGGTCAAAAAGTCTTTAGGCGAACAATATGAAGGCTTGATCGACCCCTACAGCGGGCTGGCTTTTACCTATTACCGCATGGCACAATACGCAAAATCGGAGTCTTTGTATCAACAAGCGCTACAATTGATTTCGAGAAGTAAGGCAAGCAACGAGTACGCCACCTACAATCATTACGGCTTGCTGTTGTTGAAAACGAATCGGTTTCCCGAAGCGAGAACATTTTTTATTCAAGCACTGCGGGGGTCAAGGAAAAAATTCGGAAAAAAATCATTGCAAACCGTCAATATTAATGGCAACTATGCCGAGCTGCTTTTAAGACTGGATCAAAACGAACGAGGGTTAAAAATTCTTAACCAAAACATAAAGTTGTTACAGGATTTGTACAGCGACAAGCATCCTTCCATAGCGACCTGCCACATTCTCCTCGGTCAAGCCTACAGCAATCTTCACCGATTCAATGAGCAGGAGCAGCATTGCCGTTTAGCCCTCGGGATGGATGAAGAGTTGTTTGGCCGCGAGCATCCCAAAGTGGCAACCGATTGCAATAACCTCGGACTGGCGCTCATTAATCAGGAGCAATATGACGAAGCGCTCGCTTATTTTAAACGCTGTTACCGGATCGACCGTCAATACCTGGACATGGATCACCCGAAAATAGCGGTTCGCCTTTGCAACGTAGGTCTCGCTTATAATCATAAAGGGAAGCATCGACTTGCCATCAAATTTTACAGAAAATCGCTTGCCATCAATCAAAAAGCATTCCCGGACGGTTCATTGGAAGCCGCAACGCAGCTCGTTAATATTGGAACGGCTTATCAAAGTTTAGGAAAAACGACCGAAGCCATTGAATATTTGGAACAAGGACTGGCTATGGAGAAAAAATTTTATAAATCCGATCATAGCGAGTTAGCGAAGAGTTATCTCAATTTGGGATTCTCGTATTGCATGACGCGTCTTCCGTTCTATTTGGATAAGGCGGTTACGTATTTCAACAAGGCACTTCGGATCTATGAAAAAAAACTGGCACCCGGCCATCCGTTAATTAAACAAGCTGTTGAATGTTTGTTGGTTGCCTACGAACTCCAAAAAGATTTCTTGAATTTCACTTCAACCCTTACCAAATACAGGAGCATTCTAAACTAGTACATTGGTGAAGATGAATAAGGCTCGGCGCCAATGCGCGCCGAGCCTTCCTCATTACTTCAAAACCCGCTGCGGATCGTGCCCTTGCCCGCATCGGCCAACGCTTCGCCGTTCGCGGAGCCGCCGTTGCCGAAGACAGCGTTTGCTTCGCAGCGCTGCGTGGCAAGGCGGATGCCGGCCTCCGTGCAGCGAAACACCGTATTGCCGGTGATGACGTTATCCCGGCAAACGGAACCGCTCTTCTCGCCGGACGTGTCCAGCTCGATGCCGACCTTCGTCCGCCTTACGTCGTTGCCGCTCACCGTGTTGGCGTCGCTGTTCAGCAGCGCGATGCCTTTCGGCGAATCTACGATGCGGTTGCCGGCGATCAGGTTGCTCTTCGGGCGTTCCGCCTCCGCCGCCCCGTCGCCTTCCAGCCAAATGCCGGCCGCGGACGCGCCGGCGATTCTATTGTCGGCAATTACGTTATCCGTGCAGTAATGGCGCAGCACAATTCCATGCCTGCAGCTCTTCTCCCCGGCGGCCAGACCGGTTGACGTCACCGTATTTCCTTCGATCCGCAAGTGGGAGCACGCCTTGAGCGGTGACGTAACGGTAATTAGCGATTCCTTGCAAGCTTCAGCCGTATTGCCTGCGATCGTGGAATGCGAGCAGCCGCCCGATACGTAAATGCAGGGCTTGTCCAGCTGTTGAAACCGGTTGTCGACAAGGCCGAGCTTCTCGCCCGCCTCAGCAACGATTCCGTAACCTTCGTACAAGCTTTCCGATGAGTACAGCCGGATGAACGAACAGCCGACCACCGTCGTTTCGCGGCAGCCGGTTAGCCAGACGCCGTTGGCAACCGCCTGGAACGCGCAGTCGCGGACGATAGCCTGCTCGCATTCCGTCAGCGCGATCGCCTTCTCCGTTTGCAAGTCGTTGCGGCCTGTCAGCGATCCCGAGCCTTCAAAGCCGAGCCGTTCCACCGACGACTGCTTCAGTTTCGCGCCCTGCACCATCACCATCGACGAACGGTTCGACTTGATGACCGAAGAAACGGGCCCGTCTCCGATCAACCGGACATTCGAATACAGAAACAAAGGCGCATCGATGATATATCGTCCTGGAGGAACGTACACCGTGCCGCCGAACCGGGAAGACCCGGCCGCATTGATTGCCGCCTGAATGGCCGGCGCATCATTCTCGAAGACGAGCCCGCCGCCTTTGGCGCCGTAATCTTTAACGTTCAACCAAGGGCCCGCCGCCGAGGGAAGCGGAGCTGCCGCCGAAGCGGTCCGCTCGAAGCTTGCGCTCCCTCCCAACATAAGTCCCGCCGCGCCCGTACCGATCGCCGCCAGCAGCTTGCGCCGCGACCACGTCTGTTGCTTTGAAGAAGAGTCCGATGGCATACCGATGTACCTCCCGTAAATCTACATAATCTAGCAATCTATGAAAATTATAGCCGTAGCCTGAACGTTTGACAATGCAGCCGGGAAGATCTTCAAAAAAACCATGCTCCGTTTAACGGAACATGGTCCACAATTTAATAAGATGGAACGTATTGTTCGGATCGATTTTTTGCGAAATTATGAAATTTACCAAATTCTCCATTTGGAGATCCGTTACCTTTTCTCCGAGCGCCTTGGTCAGCATCCCTACGAAACGCCGCACTTTCACCCGATCCTGCAAATCGGCCTTCGTCACGCCCTGCAGAATCATCTTCACCCGTTCCTTCGTCTCCGGGTTTTTCATCTTTTGCTTGATCCGTTCCACCTGTGCGGGGTCAAAACCGTATTTCGTGTAGCTCACGCCGCCCACCTCCGTCAATTTCAGCATAGAAACATACCTATACCGTAAGTCTATGACGGATGGCTTGACCATGTTTACCCTTCGGGCACCCAAATCATGAATTAGTCCAACATCTCGCTTTCAAAAATGTGCTCCCGCTGCAAGAAGCTCCTGAGCGGCACGTACGCCGCCCCGGTCCAGAATTCCGGACGCCGGACGATTTCCGCCGCGTCGTCGCGCGCCTGCTCCATGACCTCGAAGTCGGTCACCATATCCGCCAGGCGGAAATCCGGCACCCCGCTCTGCTTCGTTCCGAAGAAATCCCCCGGTCCGCGCAGCTCCAGGTCGCGCCGCGCGATTTCGAAGCCGTCGTTCGTCTCCGTCATCGCCTTCATGCGCTCCTTGCCGACTTCGCTCTTCGGGTCGGCGATGAGCACGCAGTACGACTGATGCTCGCCCCGGCCAACCCGGCCGCGGAGCTGGTGCAGCTGCGAGAGCCCGAACCGGTCGGCGTCGTAAACGACCATCAGCGTCGAATTCGGTACGTCGACGCCTACCTCGATGACGGTCGTCGAGACGAGCACATGCACGCGTCCTTCGCTGAATTCGCGCATCACTTCGTCCTTCTCGCCAGGCGACATGCGGCCGTGCAGCAGCCCGACGCGGTAAGACGGGAACGCAAATTGCAGCTGCGCGTGGATATCGATGGCGTTCTGCACATCCAGCTTCTCCGATTCTTCGATCAGCGGACAAATGACATACGCCTGCCTCCCGGACTCGACCTCGCGGTTGATAAACCCGAGCACGCGCTCCAGCATCGAATGCGGCACCGCATAAGTCTGGATCGGCTTCCTCCCCTTCGGCAGCTCCCGCAGCGTCGACACGTCCAGATCGCCGAACGCCGTAATTGCCAGCGTGCGCGGAATCGGCGTCGCCGTCATCGTCAGCACGTCCGGGTTCATGCCCTTGCGGCGCAGCACACTGCGCTGGTTGACGCCGAAGCGATGCTGCTCGTCGGTTACGACGAGCCCCAGCGCGCGAAAGAACACGTCTTCCTGAATCAGCGCATGGGTCCCGACGACGATATCGACGAGCCCCATCTGCATCGCGCCCAAGACGTCGCGGCGCCCGCGAGCCGTCAGGCTCCCGGTGAGCAGCGCCGTTTGGATGCCGTAAGGCTCGAACAAGCGGTCAAGCGAGCGTTTATGCTGCTCGGCCAAAATTTCCGTCGGCACCATCAGCGCGCCTTGGTACCCGGCCTTGACGACGGCGAACAAAGCAACCGCTGCGACGACCGTTTTTCCCGCACCGACGTCGCCCTGCAGCAAACGGTTCATGCAGTAAGGCTGCTGCAGATCATGCAAAATTTCGGCGATCACCTTCTTCTGCGAATCCGTTAATGTGAACGGCAGCGAGCGGACGAACGCCCGCACGGCCGGCAGATCGACCGGTTGCGCGACGCCGTCGGCGCGCTTATGGTTGATCGCCCGGTAAGCCTGCATTTTCAGCTGAAACAGGAACAATTCCTCGAACACCATGCGACGGCGCGCCCGCTGCCCCTGCTCCATATTGCCGGGCATGTGCAGCAGCTTCACGGCGGCCTTACGCGGCAGCAGCTCATATTTATGCAGCAGCTCGGCCGGCAGCACCTCGGGAATCATCTGCCCGAACTGAAGCAGCGCCTGCTTCATCGTTTGGCGGAACCACTTTTGCGTGAGCGCCCCGGATACGGAATAGACGGGCTGTAACGTTCCGGTCTGTGAAGCGCCCTGTCCGGGAAATTCGGATTCGGTTACGGTGATGTGCTGCCGCTTCTGATCCCATTTGCCGGTCAGCACGATCTCGGCGCCGCTCGTCAGCTTGTCCTTCAGAAAGTGCCGGTTAAACCAAACCGCCGTCACGAACCAGGTATCGACCAGCACCTTACAGAGCATGCGCGACTTCGTTCGCCCATACATCTGCACCTGCGGGATGCCGACGATCTGACCCTTCACCGTAACTTTGTCCCCATCCTTTACCTGGGTCAAGTCGCGAAGCGTGTAATCTTCGTAGCGGAAAGGATAATAATCAAGAAGCTGCCCCACGCTTGAAATGCCAAGCGCGTGCAGCTCCTCCAGCTTCTTTCCTTTAACGCCGACGACTTGACCGACCGGTACTTTGTACAAATCGATCGACATGTTCATTCACTCCTGAGCCGGATAGGCAAACACCGCAATGGTTCCCGGTCCGGCATGAGCTCCGATAACGGAGCCAATTTGCGTATAGTTGATACTCTGCACTTGAAATTGAGACTCCAGCTGCCTTTGCAGCTCCTGCGCATGCTCTTGCCCCTTCGTATAAGCAAAAATAAGATGAAGAGGACGATGGCCGAAATCCTGCTTCAGCATCTCGGCAATGCGGCCCATCGCTTTCTTCGTGCCGCGCACTTTATCGACGGAAAACACCTGACCGTCGTCGCTGATGGACAAGATCGGCTTAATATTGAGCAGCGAGCCGACCAATGCAGCCGCTTTGCCGATACGTCCGCCTTTTTGCAGAAATTCCAGCGTATCGACCAGAAAATATATTTTCGTGCTTTCGCGAATCCCGGCAATCATTGCCAAGATTTCTTCCCTGCTCTTCCCTTGCCGTGCGGCTTCCGCCGCTGCGACGACGAGCAGACCGAAGCCGTAAGACGCGGACTTCGAATCGACGACGTCAATGTCGATCTTATCGTCGATCATTGTCTTCGCGATCAGCGCCGACTGGTACGTGCCGCTCATCGCCGAAGACAGATGGATCGAGATGATCGGTCCGTCCCCCTGTTCGGCCAGCTGCTGATACACTTCGAGAAATTCGATCGGCGACGGCTGCGAAGTAGTCGGCATGACGTTCGAACCCGTCAATTTATCATAAAACGCATCTGCGCTAATATCAACGGCGTCGCGGTAAGATTCGGTGCCGAACAATACCTTCAAGGGCACCATCTCGATCCCCAGCTTCTCGCGTACGTCTTTGGGAATGTCGGCTGTGCTGTCGGTTACGATGCGAACTTGGCTCATGGGAGCCTCCCCCCGTCCAAATGGTAATTGGGTGACGCGCCTCGAGACCGAAACGGTCTCGAACCGTGCCTTACTCTGCGGAAATAATGTAATAGTACAACGGTTGACCGCCTTCGTGCACTTCCACTTCGACGTCGCCGTGCGCCTCATGCACATACGCAACAAGCTGCTGCGTCGTCGATTCCTCGGCGTCCGCCCCGGCGTACAATGTTAATATTTCCGCGCCGTCCGCAAGCAGGCTGTCGATCAGCTGCCGGCAGGAGGCGACCAAGTCCGGGTTCGAAGCGACGATCTTGCTGTTGTGAATGCCGATATAATCGCCCTGCTTAATGTCGATGCCGTCCATCTGCGTATCGCGGACCGCGTACGTCACTTGACCGGCATGCACCTGCTGGAGCGCCTGCTGCATATTGTCGGCATTCTCGTCAGGCGCCGCTTCCTCCTGAAACGCGATGATGGCGGCGATGCCCTGCGGAATCGACTTGCTCGGAACGACGATCACTTGCTTGTCTTCCACGAGCTCGACCGCCTGCTGGGCAGCCATGATGATGTTGGAGTTATTGGGCAGTACGAACACGGTATGCGCTTCGACCTCCGAAACGGCCTTTACGATGTCCTCCGTGCTCGGATTCATCGTTTGTCCCCCGTGCAGCACGCGATCGACGCCCAGGCTGGTGAAGATTCCGCTCAGCCCCTCGCCTGCGGACACCGCTACGAAGCCGTATCGCTTCAAATCGTCCGTATCCGCAATTGCGGCAGCTTCGGCCGGAACCGCGGCAGCGGCTGCTTGAAGCGCAGGCTCTACCGTTCCGAACGGCTGCTCCGATTCCAAAATGTGCGTGTGCTGATCGCGCATATTTTCGATCTTGATCCGGCTCAGCTCGCCGTACTGCTGGGCATGCGTCATTACCGTTCCGGGATATTCGGCATGGATATGAATTTTGACCAGATCGTCGTCAGCCACGACGAGCAGCGAATCTCCATACGCGGACAGCTGCTCGCGGAAGAGCGCTTCGTCAAAAGGCCGGGAGGCCGTCTTGGACGGGTTCAAACGGATCATGAACTCGGTGCAGTACCCATATTCGATATCTTCCGTCGCCAGGTGGGCCTGCGCGCTCTTCGGTTCGGCGTGAGCCTGGACGTTCACGGCCGTATTCTCCGGTTCCAGCAGCTCGTCGATCGGCTGCACCGCGCCAAACGCCACATACGGCATATCCGCCGGCTCAACCACCTCATCTTGACCTTCAAGCGCCGACATAAACCCTTCATAGATCAATACCAAGCCTTGTCCACCCGAATCGACAACGCCAACCTGCTTCAGCACCGGAAGCAAATCGGGTGTACGGTTTAAAGCGTCCTGCCCTTGACGCAGAAGCTCGGACACAACCGTCGTCACATCCGATTGACGCTTTGCCGTCACGACCGCTTGTTTGGCCGCTTCTTTGGCTACCGTCAGAATGGTGCCCTCCACCGGTTTCACCACTGCCTTATACGCCATATCGACGCCGTTCTGAAAAGCGGCTGCGACCTGCTGCGCGTTCGCTGTGCTAAGGTCGGCCACGGCTTTCGAAAAACCGCGGAACAACTGCGACAGAATGACGCCCGAGTTACCGCGTGCACCCATCAACAGCCCTTTGGCCAGCGCCTCGGCTGCCTTCCCGAGGTGTTCGGACGGCCTGCGCCGCAGCTCCTCGACCCCGGATGTAAGAGTTAGATTCATATTCGTTCCTGTATCTCCATCCGGCACCGGAAACACGTTCAGCGCGTTGACTCGATCGACATTCGTCTTCAGCCGAAGAGCCCCCGCCTCCACCATTCGGATAAAATCCGCACCGTTCAATTCATTGAAGCGCTTACTCAAAAAGACCATTCCCCTTCCTGCTATTCCCTATCCCGCGCCAGGCCCCTGGCCCGGTCGCAACTGATGCCTCTGCTTAGTCTTATTGGGCGATACGAACGCCTTGTACGAAAATGTTGACGGCATCGACTTGCAATCCCGCCACTTCGCGAAGCATGTACTTCACTTTGGTTTGAACGTTGTGCGCCACAACGGAAATCTTCGTGCCATAGCTAACGACGATATATAAATCAATGGCGAGAATGCCCGTTTCATCGCGATGCACTTCAACGCCGCGGCTCAGGTTATCCCTTCGCAGAAGCTCGGCGATTCCGTCCTTGAACTGGTTGCGCGACGCCATGCCGACAAGCCCGT
Organism: Paenibacillus sp. EPM92; assembly: GCF_016586185.1. Lineage (NCBI taxonomy): Bacteria > Bacillati > Bacillota > Bacilli > Caryophanales > Paenibacillaceae > Paenibacillus > Paenibacillus sp. EPM92. The sequence continues at coordinate 46,593 of NZ_BCPS01000067.1, read as the reverse complement.
AACATTCCAGAGCTGCGGAGCCGGCGAGTACGGAGACTACTTCGTCCGTCACATATATTTTGCCATAGGGTGAAGCCAGTTCAATAGCCATCTTTAGAACGCTCCTTTAATTTAGATTACGATGGACTATGTAACATTGTACTATATCTGTTGCAAGAAATAAATAAACTTCCATGAAAAGTGCCAAGATTGTCCTTTCGTTCCGTTGACGGCTTTTACCCACTGTGCTATCATAGTTAAGTATGCTTTGAGCGCGTATGCTTTAAGGAGGTGTAACACATGTCCCGTAAATGTTTTATTACCGGTAAAAGTCCGAGCACTGGAAACCACGTATCCCATGCGAACAACAAAGCGAAACGCACATGGGGAGTTAACGTGCAAAAGGTCCGCATTCTGGTGGACGGCAAACCTAAACGTGTTTGGGTAAGCACGAAGGCTTTGAAATCCGGCAAAGTAACTCGCGTGTAATCTGCGCTTGCAGACAAAAAGCACCTGTTTCAGGTGCTTTTTTAGTTTGCCCCGAACTTCGAAGGCTGCAAGTCGACCCGTATAAGTATGGGTGGCGTACGTTCAGTTTTTACTGAATGTATTAAGTACCGCCTTCACAAACCCACCTAAAAACTTCGGAAGCTTGATTGTGTAAAATTTCATTTTGCATCCTCCTCCCGGGCTTTGACTGGCAAAGCCACTTCGTCAGCATAGTCATAAGCTTTGCGAAAGCAAAGTCGCTTCGTAAGCAGTTGCTCGGCTTTGCCCGGCAAAACCATTTTCGTAAGCATTATATTCGTACCGCTCCCCAAAGGTGACTTACCTTTTTCTTCCGGTTCACACATCCAATGGCAGGCTAGAGCCATAACTTTTTACTTTATATTATTAACTCCTCCGATTAATTATGACTTCACACGAGACAAGATTTACGCAGTCCGGGGGACTTTCTTCCTCTCGGCTTTCCCGCTTGACCCTAAGCAAGATAGCAGCACGCCGAGCACGCCGAGCACGCCGATTCGCTGCAGGTGTCACGCTTGGTTTGAAGGAGGGGCACAAGGTGAGCCGGATGGTAATGCCGATGCGTCCGCCATGTAAAGCTCACGCCCGAAAAAAAAAAACGCCGCCCCAACCGATAAGTTGGAGCGGCGCTTACACGGCGTCAAGCCGACTGCCGCGGCGACAAAACCGATGCGCATGGCGCGCGAGTCGTTGCGCGTAAAAAACTGGTAGCCGACGTACAGTGCTCCCAGTGAGAACACATACTTGCTCAGATCCTGCATAATCGAGAATAGAAAGATAAGACCGCCGCCTAACAGGCCGAACATCACAACTTTTGCCGCACGCAAGCTGGAATCAGCGCTCCTCCCCGCGAATGGCGCGGATCGCGGCGGCACGGTCCGGTTGGCCGAACACCGCGTTGCCCGCCACCAGCACGTTGGCCCCGGCAGCCGCCACAAGCTTGGCCGTCTCGGCATTGATGCCTCCGTCCACTTCGATGTCGATGTGCGCCAAACCCCGCTCATTCAACATCTTACGCAGCGAACGAATTTTCTCCAGCGACCCCGGAATGAAGCTTTGGCCCCCGAAGCCGGGGTTTACCGTCATGACGAGCACCAAGTCCACGATTTCCAGCGGCGCGTATTCGATCGCCGATAACGGCGTAGCCGGGTTTAAGACAACTCCCGCCTTGACTCCCTGCTCTTTAATGCCGTGAAGCGTGCGGTGCAGATGCACGCACGCTTCCGCATGCACGGAGATCAGATCTGCGCCGGCTTTGGCGAACGCCGGCACATAACGATCCGGTTGTTCGATCATCAGGTGAACGTCGAGCGGAAGCTTCGTTCTCGGCCGAAGGGCTTCCACCACAAGCGGTCCGATCGTCATATTCGGCACAAAGTGCCCGTCCATCACATCGACGTGAAGCCAATCGGCTCCGCCCTGCTCCACGTCTGCCACCTCCTCGCCCAGACGGGCGAAGTCGGCGGAAAGAATCGATGGCGCTATGCGCAGCATCGTTAATACCTCCTTTTTTGACCGCGGATTTCTTCCAGAAACAGTACGTAATCCGAATACCGCGAGGCCGCGATCCGCCCCTGCTCCATCGCTTCCTGCACTTTACAATCAGGCTCGTGCAGATGAAGGCAGCCGCGGAATCGGCATTGCGCCGCGAACGGCGCGAACTCGCGGAAGCATGCGCCGAGACCTTCGGCGTCAACCTGCAGAAAGTCAAGCTGGCTGAACCCCGGCGTATCGGCGACTATGCCGCCGTTCGGCAGGCGCAGCAGCTCGACATGACGCGTCGTATGCTTGCCCCGGCCAAGCTTCATGCTGATTTCGTTCGTTTCCAGCTGCAGCCCGGGAATCATCGCATTAAGCAGCGTCGACTTGCCGACGCCCGACTGACCCGCGAACACGCTGATCCGTCCGGAGAGACGTTTACGCACCTCTTCCACGCCGACCCCTTCCTTGGAGCTCGTGACAAGCACCGGATAGCCGATCGACTCGTACAAACGCACGACCGCCTCAAGCTCCTCCGACGAATCCTCATCCGTCTTGTCCGATGCGGACGGGGACCACAAATCCCGCTTCGTCAAGCAAATGATCGTATCCAGTCCCGCGCTTTCGGTATGCACGAGAAATTTATCGAGCAGCGGAATGTTAAGCGCCGGCTCCCCGACCGAAAACACAAGAACGACTTGTTCCACGTTGGCGATCGGTGGACGCACGAGCTCCGAGGACCGAGGCAAAATTTCCGTGACCGTTCCTTCCCCGTTCTCCGTCAATTCGTAAGCGACCCGGTCTCCGACCAGCGGCGAGATGTTCCGCTTCTTGAAGACGCCGCGCGCCCGGCATTGAATATATTCGGAATCGTGGGACCCTTCCGCCAGCACGTAGTAATATCCGCTTAATGCCTTGACGATCAATCCGTTGGGCATTATGACATTCGGCCTCCCGTTGTCGTATTTCCGCTTGCTCCTCCGGCCGGCACGCTTGTGCCGCCCTGCGCGGGCTTCGCCCCGCCGTTGTTTGCAGGAGCCTGACTATCCGTCCCGGCCGGCTTGTTGGTGCCGCCCTGCTGCTGAATCCCCGTCCCGCCGGCGCCGGTATTCGGCGTTCCAGTGCTCGGCGTTACAGGCTTGCCGCTTTTTTGCATCAAATAATCCTGATACGTCACCGTAATCAGATCGGCGATATTGTTATCCACCTTAACCTGGATGACCGCGTTTTTATCCGGGGACACGACCAGCTTCACTTGAAGCATCTCCGTCTTCGTTACGTTGCTCAGCGTTTGATATTCCGTCGGCGTGTCGTAAGTCGCGTCGGTCAACAAAATTTTGACCGTTGACGCTTTCCCCTCTTGCGCAGGCTTGATCGGTATGCTGACGGACATCGGTCCGGCTTCTTCCGGAAGACCCGAACTGACCGTTAACGTGATTTCTGTTCCCGGCGGCACGGAATCATTCGGCTGGTAAGGGAACTGCCCGATGACCTTGCCCTTCGATTGCTTATAGCTAGCCTCGTAGGTAATTCCATCCTTAGCGAGATTCAGGTTGTTGACCAGCAGCATGTTTTTCGCTTCATTCTCCGTCTTGCCGATCAAATTCGGCATCGGGATGGATTCGCGCCCTTTGGACACAACCAGCTTCACCATGACGGCCGCCGGATCGGCGAATTCTTCGTCCGCCGCCGGCGTCTGGCTCACGACCGTGTCCGGCGGCTCGTCCATAAACTTCGATTCGACGACGATGTTCTTCTCGGCGATGCCCAGCTCCTTCAACCGCGTTGTCGCATCGCCAAGCTTCAATTTCACCAGGTCGGGCATTTTTTTCTTATCCGGCCCTTGGCTGACGTACAGCGTAATCTTCGAGCCGACATTCACCTTCATGTCGGAATGGCTTTGACGGACAACCGTGTCCTTAGGCGAATTTTTGTCATCCTTGACGTACTCGAATTCCGACTCCAGCTTCGCGTCGTGCAGCATCTGCTGCGCTTGCACGAGCTGCAGGCCGACGACGGTCGGGACGTCCACCCGCTCGATCATCACTTTAGCCTTAACCACACCGACCGCATACCACATGCCGCCCAGCACCGCAAGCAGCACAAGGATGATAACCAGCGGCTTTACCCAGCGTTTCTTCTTGCGCGGAGCCGCAGGTTCCTCCTCATCGTCCTCGTCGTCCTCGGCTGCCTGCAGCGAGGAACGGTCGATCGTAAATTGGTCGGGCCTTAGAGCCGGCATGACGCGCGTCCGTTCTTCATCGAGCTCGTCGTCATCGAGGAAGTTGACCTTCGGCTCGTTTCGGCGATGCGGCAGCAGGCACGATTCCAGATCGCCGAGCATTTCTTTGGCGGAACGATACCGTTCCGTCGTGCTTTTCCGCATCGCCCGCAAAATGACGTTCTCGACGCTCTGCGGAATGAGCGGATTTACTTTGCGCGGCTCCTCGACGTCCTCCTGCAAATGCTTCAGTGCGACGCTGATCGGGCTCTCCCCGAGAAAAGGAAGACGACCGGTCAGCATTTGGTACATGACGATCCCTAGCGAGTACAAATCGGATTGCTCGCCGGTCGGCGTACCTTTGGCATGCTCCGGCGAGAAATAATGCACCGAACCGACCACCGAGCCGGTTTGTGTGATCGTAGAGGATGTAACGGCGCGCGCGATGCCGAAATCGGTCACTTTGACGCGTCCATTTTTGCCAATCAGGATATTGTGCGGCTTGATGTCGCGATGGATGATTTGATTATGGTGTGCGTGATCGAGCGCATCGCAGATTTGACCGGCGATATGCACGGCTTCTTCCACCTGCAGAGGCGCCCTCGTTTTAATCAAATCGTTCAAGGTCGTCCCTTCGATGTACTCCATCACGATGTAATGCACGTCTTCTTCCTGACCGACGTCGTAGATGCTGACCACATTCGGATGCGATAAGGAGGCGGCCGCTTGCGCTTCGCGGCGGAACCGCTGGATGAATTCCTCGTCGTGCACGTACTGCTGGCGGAGCACTTTCACGGCCACATGTCGATGTAATAAAATATCTAGTCCTTTGTATACGATGGCCATTCCTCCGCCGCCGACCCGCTCGAGAATTTCGTAACGTCCTCCTAGCTGTCTGCCGATCATTCCATCCCTCACCCCGCTTCTCCGTTAGGTTCCGACGCCCGATGCCGGGAATCGTTAGCCATCAATACGACAGTGACGTTATCGTCGCCGCCCGCAGCCAGCGCTTCGTTGATCAAGCCGCGAACTTTGTCCTCAAGATCGCCTTCTCCCAACACCGTATGTAAAATGCGCTGCTGGTCCACGAGACCGCTAAGGCCGTCGCTGCACAGCAGCAGCATGTCGCCGGACTGCCAGGAAATTTCCTGCACGTCAACCTCGATCGTAGGCTCCGTGCCCAGCGCCCGTGTCAACACATTGCGGCGCGGATGGTGTTCCGCCTCTTCACGGCTGATTTGCCCGCTCTTGACCAGCTCGTTCACGAGCGAATGATCCTCCGTCAGCTGTTCGATATGACCGCCGCGAATGCGGTAAGCCCGGCTGTCCCCGATATGCGCGATCACAGCGGATTCACTGCTGGCCAGAACAGCGACCACCGTCGTTCCCATTCCGTGGTAGTTTTCCCGCTCGGAAGCGTACTCAAATATTTTCTCATTCGCTTTTTCGATCGCAGAACGCAGACGCTGGCCCCGCTGCTCGCCGTTCAGATCAGCGTCCATCGGATGCAGACCTTGCGGAATCCATTCGATCGCCATTGCGCTTGCGATATCGCCCGCCTGATGACCGCCCATGCCGTCGGCGACGATGGCGAGCGCCCATCCGTCCGGTTGATCCTGAACGAGCGCACGGTCTTCATTGACCGTGCGGACCCGTCCAATATCGGATAAAAAGGCCATTTTCAACATCGTAGGTTTCACCTCGCACCCGACTCCATATGCTTCGCCCGCAATTGTCCGCAAGCCGCGGCGATGTCGCTGCCCTGCTCGCGGCGGATCGTGGCGTTCACTTTGTTCTTCTCGAGAATGCGCTGGAACGCGAAGATATCGTTGCGCGGCGTACGCACGTAGTCGCGCTCGGATACGAAGTTGACCGGGATGAGGTTGACGTGAGCCATCGGGAACGTCTTGAGCACCCGAGCCAGCTCCTCCGCATGCTCCGGTCTGTCGTTTACATTCCCCATCAAAGCGTATTCGAACGTGATGCGGCGGCCGGTCTTGGCCACATAGTAACGACAGGCTTCCAGCAAGTCGGCAAAAGGATAGCGCCGGTTCACCGGCATCAGCTTGGAACGCAGCTCGTCGTTTGGCGCGTGTATCGAAATCGCCAGATTGATCTGCGTATCTTCGTCCGCAAAACGGTAAATGTTCGGCACGATGCCGCTCGTCGATACCGTAATGTGGCGCTGCCCGATGTTCAGACCTTTCGGATGAATCATCACCTTGAGAAACTTCATGACGGCGTCATAGTTCTCGAACGGCTCGCCAATGCCCATGATGACGATGCTGCTGACGCGCTCTTCCGTTTCATCGAGCAGTTGCTGGGCTTTGACCACCTGCGCGATAATTTCGCCCGAGGTCAAATTCCGCTTCAAGCCGCCTAGCGTGGAAGCGCAGAACGTACAGCCGATCCGGCAGCCGACTTGCGTCGTGACGCAAATGCTGTTGCCGTAGCTGTGCTTCATGATGACCGTTTCGATCGCGTTCTTATCCGTTAATTCGAATAGAAACTTCACGGTACCGTCTTTGGACCGGTAGTGCGCCACTTCGTTTAACGTGACGAAGTCGAACTGATCCCGCAGCTTGTCCCGCAGCGATTTCGGCAGGTTCGTCATCGCGTCGAAGCTTGAAACTCTTTTCACATATAACCAGTCAAAAATTTGGCCGGCGCGAAAGCCCGACTCTCCGTTCTCTTTCACCCAAGCCTGCCAATCCTCTAACGTATAATCGTAGACGTAGGGCTTAAGGTTGGTGGGCATTTTGCTTGCTGGCAGTTCCATATCTTATCACGACCCGTTTTTTCTAAATTGAAGGCCCTTCGGGCAATACTGCCGAAAAGGCCACGTTTTATTTTACCACATTTTAAACGCTTATGCTCGTTTGCGCAGACGGGCGATAAAAAAGCCGTCCGAGCCGTATTCGTACGGCATCAGCTGGCGCATCGCCGCCGGCCCGCCCGGAGGCGCGTCCGCCGAAAAATCGGGGTGCTCGCGTAAAAAGCTTTGCACCATCTCTTCGTTCTCGGCCTTCTCCACCGTACACGTGCTGTAAACGAGCACGCCGCCCGGCTTCAGCAGCGGTGCGACCGCCGCGAGGAGGTCGCGCTGAATGCTGCAGACGGCTGCGATTTCCGCTTCCGTTTTGGCCCACTTCAAGTCCGGCTTGCGGCGGATGACCCCGAGCCCCGAGCACGGGGCATCGAGCAGGATCCGGTCAAAGCTCCCCGGCGGAAAATAGCGGTCAAGCTCGCGGGCGTCGGCGGTCATCGTGCGGATCGACTTCAGGTCAAGTCGATCCGCTTGCCCGGCGATCAGCTGCGCCTTGTGCTCGTGCACGTCGCAAGCGACGATCTCGCCGCGATCGCCCATCTTCTCGGCCATATGCGTCGTCTTGCCGCCCGGCGCCGCGCAGCAGTCGAGCACCCGTTCGCCCGGCTGCGGATCGACCCATTCGGCGACGAGCATCGAGCTCTCGTCCTGCACGGAGAACAGGCCGCTTGCGAACTCGGGCGTCAGCGCCATGTTGCCGCCGCCTCGAACGACGACGCCGGAAGGCGCCAGCGCGGAGGCCTGCGCGTCCAGGCCCTGCTTCTGCAGCCGCTCGATCAGCGTCTGCGGATCGAGCCGCAGACGATTGGCGCGCAAGCTGACCCGGGGCGGCTCGTTGTTTGCGCGGCACAAGTCGCGCGCTGCGGATTCGCCGTACTGCGCGATCCAGCGCCGCACCATCCATTCGGGGTGCGACTCTTCGAGCGCGATTCGCGCCGCTGGCGGTAAATCCGCCGGCAGCGCAAGCTCGCCTTTGCGCCGGAGCACATTGCGCAGCACGCCGTTCACCATGCCTGAGATGCCCGAATGGCCGCGGCGCTTCGCCAGATTGACCGCTTCGTTCACGATCGCGTGGTCGGGAATCCGGTCCAAGTAATACAGCTGATAGAAGCTTAGACGCAGCAAGCTTCGCACCCACGGCTCCAGCTTCGCCAGCCCTTTCGCCACAAAAGGCGTTAAGAAATAATCGATCGTATTGAGTCGCTGCACCGTCCCGTATACGATTTCCGTCGCGAGGCCCGCATCCGGCTTATCAAGCTTGTACGCCTGCAGCGTTTGGTTCAGCAGCAGGTTGCTGTAAGCGCGGTCGGCGTCGATCCGCGTCAGCACGTCGAGAGCTGCTTCCCGGGCCGTGCCCCGCACAGGCTTGCGGGCCGGCGGTTTAACGGCGGGACCGCTCCTGCCGCCCGATGCGTTCGGGCGCCCCGCCCCGCGTCCTGCTCCGGACGTTCCTCTCGTCCCGGCTCCGCGTACGTTGCCCGCACGTTGCGGCGATCCGGCAGACGGCTGCCCTTCGCGGCGGCTGTCCGCCCCTGCTTTCCTTGTGTCGCTCATGTTAGATCTCAGCTCCCGTCATCCTGCGAACCCAGCACCGTGCCGGGCGCCAATTGTCCGCCCCGCACGAACGTAGCGGCGTCCATCGCTTTCTTGCCTGCCGGCTGCAGCTCCGTAATCCGCAGCACACCTTCGCCTGCGGCTACGACGATGCCGCCGGGGCCCACTTCCAGCACAGTGCCCGGCTGAACGCCGGCCCTCGCAACTTCCGCTGCATTCGGCTTGGCGCACGCCCATATTTTCAGCACCTCACCGTTCCATAGCGTATAGGCGCCCGGACGCGGGTGCAGCGCGCGCACCAGATTCCAGATGGCCGTGGCCGGCTGGTGCCAGTCGATCCGCTCCTGCTCGCGCGTGATGTTGGGCGAGTATACCGCATCGCTATCCGCCTGCGGCACCGCTTGTACGCGCCCGGCCAGCAAGTCCGGCAGCGTCGATTCCAGCAGCGCCGCCCCGGCGGCGCTTAATTTATCGAACATCGTACCGGTTGTATCTTCGTCGCCGATCGGCACCTCGATACGGCTGATCATATCGCCCGTATCAAGTCCTTCGGCCATGTACATGATCGTGACGCCGGTCACTTTGTCACCGTTCATGACGGCGTAGTGAATCGGCGCGCCGCCTCTGTATTTCGGCAGCAGCGAAGCGTGAATGTTGATGCAGCCGAGCTTCGGCAGGTCGAGCACCGACTTCGGTAAAATTTGACCGTAAGCGGCGGTGACGATCAAATCCGGCTTCAGCTCGCGAATCGCTTCCACCGATTCCGGCCGTCGCAGACGCTCCGGCTGCAGTACGGGCAGGGCGTGCTTCTCGGCCTCGACCTTAACCGGCGTCGGTGTCAGCACACGCTTGCGTCCGACGGGACGGTCCGGCTGCGTCACAACCCCGACCACGCGGACTCCGTCGAACCGCAGTAAAGCTTGCAGCGCCGGAACAGCAAATTCCGGCGTTCCCATAAAGACGACTCTCACACTCATGCTTCGTCCTGCTCCGAATCTTCAGGCGTTCGATACATCGACTCCGCCAAGTCCGTATACAAAATCCCGTCCAAGTGATCCACTTCATGCTGAATGCAGCGGGCGAGCAGCTCCCTGCCTTCAATTACGATTTCTTCGCCGTTGCGGTTCAAGCCTTTCACCTTCACGCGCTCAGCCCGGCGCACGTCCCCGCGAAGTCCGGGAATGCTCAGGCAGCCTTCCGGCCCGAATTGTTCGCCGTCCTTCTCGATAATTTCCGGGTTAATCAGCTCGATCAACCCGTGCTCGTCGCCGACGTCCATCACAATGACACGCTTCAAAATACCGATTTGCGGCGCTGCCAAGCCTACCCCTTCCGCATCGTACATCGTATCGGCCATATCATCCAGTAGCTTATGAATGTTGGGTGTAATTTTCGGCACCGGCTTGCTTTTTTCCCGCAGAACGGGGTCCGGATCTTTCACGATGATTTTAATTGCCATAACGTTCAGCACCTTTCTATAGTAAACATGACTTGCTGTTGCTTCTAAGACTTATAGTATGTAGAGCAGCTGCACAAGGTAACGTTAGGAATAAGAGGAACAAGAACACCGTCTGTTTCGAATACGGACTTCTCCGGATCATAGCGGAACTTCCGTACGCTATCTGTTTCAAACGCCGCCCGGTTCCGGAAACAAGCTTGCCAACCTGCAAATAACGAACTCGAGGCTCCGCTATTTCCTCAACAACGCTTGCCGACCCGACGATAAGCGTTCAAGTCGGCTTCTCCTTGCGGCTTACATCAAGATCTGCGGGTCCACATCGATCGAGACGGTCAGCTTGTGCTGCTTCACCGGTTCGTCGAGCACCGAAACCGCTTGCTGCACAAGCTCTTCGATGCGGGAATCTCCCCGATATTTTATCATGCATTGGAATCGATATCTATCTTTGATCCGGGAGATCGGCGAAGCGACGGGGCCCAAGACCTCAAACTCCGTCGAGTCTTTCGGCAAAGCGACCGCGAGCGCCTTCAACCGTCCGGCCAGCGCTTCCCCGGAACGAATCAGCAGCTGCACCTGTTCGTGAGACAGCGTAATCAGCACCAGCTGATGAAACGGCGGGTAATGGTGAAGCTTGCGCATCAGCATTTCCTTGCGCATGAAGCCCAAATAATCGTGACGGCTGGCGCTGACGATGCTGTAATGCTCCGGTGTGTACGTCTGCACGAACACCTCGCCCGGCAGCTGGTGGCGTCCGGCCCGGCCCGCTACCTGCGTCAGCAGCTGGAACGTCCGTTCGGCCGCGCGAAAATCCGGCAGATTCAGCACCGAATCGGCGGCCAGCGCTCCGACCAGGGTCACATCGGGAAAATCAAGCCCCTTGGCCACCATCTGCGTGCCGAGCAGCACATCCGCCTGGCGGTTGCGGAACATCGTCAGCCACTTCTCGTGCGAGCCTTTCTCCGTCGTCGTATCGACGTCCATCCGGATGACCCGGATGCCGGGAAACAGCTTGCCGAGCTCCTCTTCCACCCGCTGTGTCCCGGTACCGAAATGGCGGATATGCTCGCTCCCGCAATCCGGACAGACGGACAGCTCCCGCTCCGCATAGCCGCAATAATGGCAGCGGACGGCGCGCGAGCTCTGATGGTACGTGAGTGAAATGTCGCAATGCGGACACTGCGCCACATACCCGCACGTGCGGCACATGACGAACGTCGCATACCCGCGGCGGTTCAGCAATAAAACGATCTGTTCTTTCTTGTGTAACCGTACTTCGATCGCTTTATACAACGCGCGGCTGAACATCGAGCGATTGCCGTTCTTGAGCTCCTCCCGCATATCGACGATATGCACCGGAGGCAGCGGACGGCCTTCCACCCGGCTTGCCATCGACAACAGCTCGAAGCGCGGCCGGTCCTCCGTGGCCAGCCGTTCTGCCTCAACGCTGGTGCGGTACATGCTCTCCAGCGACGGCGTCGCCGAACCGAGCACAACCGATGCCCCATGCTCGCGCGCGCGGGCGATCGCCACGTCGCGCGCATGGTACTTCGGGCTCTCTTCCTGCTTATAGGTCGATTCGTGTTCTTCATCGATAATAATGAGGCCGAGCTTCGTAAAAGGCGCGAATACCGCCGATCTTGCGCCGATCACGACACGCACCTCGCGGCGTACGATTTTGCGCCACTCGTCATAACGCTCCCCATGCGACAAACGGCTGTGCAGCACGGCGACTTGGTGGCCGAACCGGCCCTTGAACCGCTCCACCATTTGCGGCGTCAGCGAGATTTCGGGCACGAGCACGATCGCTTCGCGTCCCTGATCCAGACACGTCTGGATGGACTGCAGGTATACTTCCGTCTTGCCGCTTCCGGTTACGCCGTGCAGCAGAAAGATGCGCCGCTCCCGGGCCAGCACCGCCCGGCGAATCCGGTCGTACACGTCCTGCTGTTCAGGCGTCAACGGCAGCGGCGTCGTCGGCTTGAAGGTGCGGGACCCATAAGGATCCCGCCGCACCTCCACTTCCTCGAGCCGCAGCCAACCGCGCTCCACCAAGCCTTTGACCGCCGATGCCGTAATATGCAGCTTGGTCTGCAAATCCGTCAGCTTCACGGGCTCCGGTACCGGCTGCTCGCGAAAAAAACGCAGCACCTCGTGCTGCTTCGCCGCGCGCGCCGGCAGCTCCGCGATCCACGCATCCAGCTGCGACGGATCGTCCGGCGGGAACACGGTCAGCGCCTTCTTCACCGTCATCCGGTCTTTGACCATCTGCCGTTCGACAAGAACGCCTTCCTCCAACAGCTGCTTGATCCGCCCGCCGGCTTCGGGAAATTTCGCAAGCAGCGACTCGAGCTCAACGCTCTCCTGCTTGCGGACGTAATCGACGATCATACGATGCTCGGGAAACAGCATCGCTGCGGTCTCTGCACGTTTGCTCTCCTCCGCGACCGCCACGTGACGCTCGTATTTCGCCTTCAACGCGCCGGGAATCATCGCCTGCAAGGCGACAATTTCATGGCACACATACGTACGGCCGATCCAGCGGGCAAGCTTGACGAGCTCCGGCGTAAGCGGCGGCGTAACGTCGAGCACCTGCTTGATCGGCTTCAGCTTGCTTACGTCGATATCGGATCCGTTCTGCAGCTCGACCACGAACCCCTGCACCGTACGCGGGCCGAACGGGACGCCGACCCGGCTGCCGACGGCCACGAGCTCGAGCAGCGGCTCCGGCACCACATAGTCGAACGCGCGATTCGTCGGCTTGGCCGGGACATCGACTATCACTTTGGCGATCATGCGCCCGTTGCATCCCCCTTCGTCAGACGGTCGGCGATCAGACTGAGCAGCCGCGATGCGACCTCCCGCTTACCCAGCATCGGCAGCGCTTCGACCAAGCCGCTCGCATCGAAGATGCGCACGATGTTCGTATCGGTGCCGAAGCCGGCCCCTTCCAGCGTCACGTCGTTCGCGACAAGCAGATCGCACCGTTTCCGTTGCAGCTTGTCCATCGCGAACTTCTCCAGATCCCGGGTTTCGGCCGCAAAACCGACGACGAGCTGCTTCGTTTTCCGTTCGCCGACAAGCTGCAGAATGTCCGGATTTTTGACCAGCCTCATCGTCATTTCGTCTTCCGTCTTTTTGAGTTTATGTTCATACTGCTCGGCCGGCCGATAATCGGCGACCGCCGCCGCTTTGATGATCACATCCTGATCGTCCATCCGGGACAATACCGCATCGCGCATCTCCAGTGTCGATTCCGCCTGAACGAGCGTCACGCCCGGCGGGACCGGAACCGAAACCTTGCCCGACACAAGCGTGACGTCCGCTCCCATACGAGCCGCCGCCTCGGCGATCGCGTACCCCATTTTGCCCGAGGAATCGTTGCTGATGTAGCGAACCGGATCGATGCGTTCCAGCGTTGCGCCAGCCGTGATCAGCACCCGCTTCCCCTTCAACCGTCCGTCTTCGGCAAAATGCTGCTCGATCGCCCGCACGATCTCCTCCGGCTCGGCCAACCGGCCTTTGCCTACATAACCGCACGCCAATTGACCGGTACCCGGTTCGACGAAACGAACGCCGCGGTCCGCCAGCGTCTTCATATTTTGCTGAACGGCCGGATGCGCGTACATATGCACGTTCATTGCCGGTGCGACCAGGACCGGCGCCGTCGTCGCAAGCAGCGTCGTACTGAGCATATCGTCGCCAAGTCCGTGCGCCATTTTGCCAATCACGTTGGCCGTCGCAGGCGCAACGACGAACAGGTCCGCACGGTCGGCGAGATCGATGTGCTGGACGACGGACGCATCCTTCTCGTCGAACGTATCGACTGCCACCTCATGACGCGATAACGTCTGGAACGTCAGCGGCGCCACAAACTTAACGGCCGATGCGGTCATAATGACCCGAACTTCAGCACCCGCCTGCGCCAGCTTGCTGCACAACGCGGCCGCTTTATAAGCGGCGATGCCTCCGCTAACGCCGAGGACGATCGTTTTTCCGTTCAACCCTTTCGACATCCGCCGAATCCCCTCTCCCTTTCTGCGCTAAAAAAATAACAACCACGAAGGGTTGTTTTACTTAATCGTTTCTTTGTTTTGGAGCTTCTCGTACGAAATATGATCTTCGTATATTTCTTCTAGCGCCAGGCCAACAAATTTATGCGAGCGTTTTTGACGAACTTCGCTTTTGGCTCCGTCACGCAGCAAGCGCGCCCGTTTGGCGGCTGCGACGACGAGCGAGTATTTGCTGTCGACTTTATCCAAAAGCCGGTCAATGGAAGGATACAACATGTTATTTTCTCACCTCTTCCATCCAATGTTGAATTTTTGACACCATGCGGTCCTTGCGGCAATGTTCCGCCGTCAAGATGCTGCGAATGCGATGGCAGGCCAAATCGACCTGATCGTTCACGATCGCATAATCGTATTGCTCCATCATCGCGATTTCTTCCAAGGCGACCGACATCCGGTTTCTAATGGATTCTTCCGATTCGGTCCCGCGGCCGACGATGCGGCTTTCCAGTTCAGTCAGCGAAGGAGGCAGCAAAAATATAAATACGCCGTTCGGGAACTTTTGTTTCACCTTCAAGGCGCCCTGCACTTCGATTTCCAGAATGATGTCTTTCCCGCTGTTCAACGTATCTTCCACGAATTTGCGAGGGGTTCCGTAGAAATTACCGACGTACTCGGCCCATTCCAGCATTTGGTCCTGTTCGATCAACTGCTGAAAGTGTTCCCTCGACTTAAAAAATAATTCACCCCGTCGACTTCGCCCTCTCTGGGCGAACGCGTCGTAGCCGATACCGAATAAACGATGTCCGGCGCACAGGCGCGAAGCGCTTTGCATACGGTGCCCTTGCCTACGCCGGATGGTCCGGACAGGACAATCAAAATCCCTTTGTCCGAAGGGGAAACACTTACATTACTCGTCATGATCATCGTCCTTATTGGAAAGTCGGTGTGCCACCGTTTCCGGCTGGACGGCGGACAAGATCACATGATCGCTGTCGGTAATAATCACAGCACGGGTACGGCGACCGTAGGTCGCATCGATCAGCATATGGCGGTCTCGCGCTTCTTGGATAATCCGTTTGATCGGCGCCGATTCCGGGCTGACGATGGAAATGATTCGATTCGCGGAAACAATGTTCCCGAAACCGATATTGATAAGTTTGATCGCCATTGAATGGTTCCCCCTGGTTCTTTGCTTCCCTCGGCGTTTCGGTCGCGAGCGGAAAAGAAAGAATGATAGTCCGAATTTACTCGATATTTTGAATCTGCTCGCGTATTTTCTCGAGTTCCGCTTTCATATCCACGACGACGGCGGCAAGACCCGCATGACTCGCTTTCGAGCCGACGGTATTGACTTCCCGGTTCATTTCTTGAACGAGAAAATCGAGCTTGCGACCGACGGGCTCCGTTTCGCTCAGCAGCTTGCGGAATTGCTCCGCGTGGCTTTTCAGCCTGATCAATTCTTCATCGATGCTCGCGCGATCCGCGAACAGTGCCACTTCCATAGCCAGACGCGTTTCGTCCAGCTCCGTCTGCTGCAGCATATCCTGAATGCGGCTCCTAAGCTTGACGGCATATTCTTGAATGATCTGAGGTGCAAGCCGGGCGGCGTGCTGCCGGAACCGTTCGATGGCTTCCAAGCGACTGTGAATATCCCCCAGCAAAAAATTCCCTTCCCGCTCCCGCATGGAAACAAGCTCGGAGACGGCGGCATTGGCGCAAGCAGCGATTTCGTATTCAAGCGACTCCTCATCGAGATCCGGTTTGTCGCGGAACGACACAATCCCCGGCAAGCCCAGCACCTCGCGCAGCGTGAGCTCGCCCGTAAGCGAGAGCTTCTCGCGGAGCGCCTCGGCCGCATGGCGGTAGCTTTGCGCCAGCGCCCAATCGATATCGACCTCGAGCGGCGCCTCACGGTCCCGTTCGACCGTAACGAACGCGTCGACGCGTCCCCGCTTCACTCGCTGTTGGATCGCCTGCTTCACCGTATTCTCATAACGGGCAAACTCGCGCGGAAGGCGAACCGCCACTTCGCAGTATCGATGGTTCACCGATTTGAGGTCGATCTGCATCCGAAATCCGGCGATGGAACGCTCAGCTTGTCCGAAACCGGTCATACTCGTCACCATGGCAGTCACATCCGTTACCCTATTTTAATTCATTTTGCAAGTGGGGACAAGTGGAAATCCCTGCGGCCCGCCTTCTCCCACACGTACTGCGTCAGCTCTACGGTCATCTCGTAAGCCATGAACGGCGTCATCAAGTAAATGCCGTTAAACCGCGAAATCGCCACGTCAAGCAGTTCTTTGGCGATTTGCACCCCCATCGCGCGTCCTTCCTCGCCCTTCAACCCGTTCATGCGCCGGCGCACATCGTCGGATAATTGAATGCCGGGCACCTCATTGTGCAGGTACTCCGCATTGCCTCCGCTGGCGAGCGGCATGATGCCAAGGAAGATCGGAATGTTCAGATGACGCGTCGCTTGATAGATGCTCTCGATCAGTTCGGCGTTGTACACGGGCTGCGTCATGATGTAGTCGGCGCCCGCCTCGATTTTGCGTTCGAGGCGCTGCACGGCTTTGTCCAAGTATTTGACATTCGGATTGAAGGCGGCCCCGACGATGAAGTTCGCTTTCTTCTTTAACGGCTTCCCGGAGAAAGCAACCCCTTCATTCAGCTGTTTGATCATACGAATGATCTCGAACGAAGTCAAATCGTACACCGAGCTGGAGCCGGGCAAATCGCCGAATTTCGCCGGATCGCCGGTGACCGCGAGCACGTGGTCGATGCCCAGCGCATGCAGCCCCATCATATGCGACTGCGTACCGATCATATTGCGGTCGCGGCATGCGATGTGAATAAGCGGCCGAATCCCGACGCGTTCCTGCACGATCGAACCGAGCGCCAGATTGCTCATCCGCGTCACGGCTAGCGAATTGTCGGCCATCGTCAGCGCGTCGACGCCGACTTCCTTCAAAGCGGCCGCGCCCTGCATAAACTTCGCGATATCCAAATCGCGAGGCGGGTCGAGTTCTACGATAACCGTCGGCCGTTCCTTGACGAGATCGACAATCGTCGGCTCCGCGGGTGGCGGCTCCGTGATCGCGATACCGCGCACCTTCTGCCATTCACTCGTCGCAAAGACGCCGGCTTCGCCGCTTATCCCCCGTGTCTGCGCCCCGCTCTCGTTCGGCATGTAGCCTTCCAGAGCGGCGGCGATGGCGGCGATATGCTCCGGCGTCGTGCCGCAGCAACCGCCGACAATGCGTGCGCCGAGATCGGCGAATTTACGGGCGGACTCGCCGAAATAGGACGGCGTTGCGGCGAACGTATACCGGCCGTCCACGTAATCGGCCAGTCCCGCGTTCGGGAACACCGAGAACGGCGGCTTCTCGTCCATGCCGCTCGCCTGTTCGAGGGAGCGCAGGAGACCGTTCGGGCCGCTGCGGCAGTTGAAGCCGACGACGTCTGCGCCAGCCGCGAGCAGCTTCGAGAAAGCCTCGGGCATCGGCACCCCGTCCATCGTCGCGCCGACGCCTTCGGTCGTAAACTGGCAAATGACCGGCAGAGAGCTGACTTTGCGAATCAGCTTCAGCGCAAGCATCATTTCCTCCAAATCGAAAAACGTTTCAAGCAGCAGCCCGTCCACGCCCGCATCGACCAGCACCTCGATCTGCTGGCGCAAATCTTCCTTGACCTTGGCGGTACGGACGTTCTTCCGTTTGCCTGCGCGAATCGAACCGACAGCCCCGACGACATAGGCATCGTCCCCGACCGCTTGACGCGCCAGCTTCACGCCGGCCCGGTTAATCGCCTCGACTTCTCCCTCCAGACCGAACTTCGACAGCTTCTCGCGGTTTGCGGAGAAAGTATTCGTCTCGATCAACCGCGCGCCCGCTTCATAATATCGCCGATGGACGTCCCGAATGACGTCGGGCTTGAGCAAATTCAATTCCTCGTAGGAGATGCCGACGGGAAAGCCCATTTGATATAAATAGGTGCCCATCGCCCCATCTCCGACCAGCACGCCACGGCGCAGCGCTTCTCTCAAATCCGGTTTCACTCGCGGCCTCCCCTTTCTTGCTTCTTATATAAGTGACGGGAGCGTTCCCGTATACACCGTCTCGGCAGGACCGGTCATGTACACGCGGTTGTCCGTCTCGTTCCATTCGATCAGCAGCTCGCCGCCCTTCAGAGCGACAATGCCCTTCCGGTCCATTTTGCCGTTCAACACGCCGGCAACGAGTGTCGCGCAGGCGCCTGTCCCGCAGGCCAGCGTAGGACCGGCGCCTCGTTCCCAGACGCGCATATCCGCATAGTCCCGGCTTTTGACCGTAGCGAACTCGACGTTGATGCGGCGCGGAAACAGCGGGTGCGTTTCCAGCTTCGGCCCCCATGCGGCCAAGTCGAAACGGACCGCGTCCTCCACGAAAATGACGCAGTGCGGATTGCCCATCGACACGGCGGTAAACGTGAATTCACGGCCGTCTACCGCGACCGGATGCTCCAGCACCGGCTCGGCGTCGACCGTCGTCGGCACCTGCAAGCCGGCGAGTACCGGCTCGCCCATATCGACGCGCACCCGGGTCACCCGTCCGTTCTCCACCTGGAGCTGGACGACTTGCGGCCCGGCGCCGATCGTCTCGATCGTCAGCTCGGTTTGCCCCGCATCGACAAGCCCGTTGTCGTAAATGTACTTCGCCGCGCAGCGGATCGCATTGCCGCATTGTTCGGCCTCCGAGCCATCGGAATTGATAATGCGCATCATATAGTCAGCACGGTTGGACGGCAGCACGAACACGAGTCCGTCGGCCCCGATCCCGAAATGGCGGTCGCACAAGCGGACAGCCAGCTCGGAAGCGTCGGCGGGAAGCGTCTCCGTATTGGAAAAAACGATGAAATCGTTGCCCAATCCGTGCATTTTCGTGAAATTCATAGCGAAAACTCCCATTTTTACGGTTTATCCCCTACTATAGCGTAAAAAAGTGACGCTGCAAAGCGGTTCCGCAAAATTTTACCGCATCGCTCCAAAAAAAGCAACGGCCTTAGCCCCTGCTTCGCTGCAGGCGGCTCGGGCCGCATGTTTAGAGATTCTTATCGGACGACGGGCTTCATCGGGTTGCGCCCTTTGGGCAGCGTCGTCTGTTTGCGTTTGGACGTGCTGAGCAAGCTGCCCAGCCCCATAAGGAACGTCGGAATACCCGCGAACACGAGCACAAGCCCCCAATCGACGAGACCGAGCGGCACCGTCTTGAAGATTGGCTGCAGCGCGTCGACGTAAAGCACCGGGAACATCAGCAGCAGCGAAGACGCCACCGCCAGCACGAGCCAAACGTTCTGGAGCGGGTTGCGATGGAAAATCGAGCGCGAGCTGCGGCAATCAAACACGTGAATCAACTGAGCCATAACCAGCGTAACGAACGCCACGGTCTGCGCTTTCATGAGCGCGTTCGGGCTATCGGCGCCCTGTTTCAGCGTAATGTAGAATGCCGCCAGCGTACAAAGCCCGATCAAGATTCCGCGGCTGACGATTTTCCAGCCGAGCCGGCGGGCGAAGATGTTTTCTTTGGCCGAACGCGGCTTTTGCTGCATCAAATCTCTCTCTGCCTGGTCGACGCCAAGCGCCATCGCCGGCAGCCCGTCCGTCACCAGGTTCACCCACAAAATTTGAATCGGCACGAGCGGCAGCGGCAGGCCGGCCATCATCGCGAGGAACATCGTCATAATTTCGCCTACATTCGACGCCAGCAGGTATCGGATGAATTTACGGATGTTCTCGTAAATGCCCCGGCCTTCCTCAATCGCCGCCACGATCGTCGCGAAGTTGTCGTCGGACAAGACGAGCGACGACGCTTCTTTGGAGACGTCCGTGCCGCTGATGCCCATCGCAATGCCGATATCGGCCGCCTTGATCGCAGGCGCGTCGTTGACCCCGTCGCCGGTCATCGCAACCGTGTGGCCTTGGCGCTGCAGCGACTTGACGATGCGCAGCTTATGCTCCGGCGATACGCGCGCGTACACGAACACGTCGTTCACCCGCTTATCCAGCTCGTCGTCGCTCATGGCGGCAAGCTGTTGGCCGTTCAAGGCCAGCCCGTCCTGCTGCAAAATGCCGAGCTGCTTCGCAATCGCCTCCGCCGTCGTCTGATGGTCGCCGGTGATCATGACCGTCTTGATGCCGGCGCGGCGGCACTTCACGATCGCGTCGCGCACCTCGCGGCGAGGAGGATCGATCATGCCGGTCAGACCGATGAACACGAGCTGACTCTCGACGGTCGACTCATCAAGATTCCGCTCCGTCGCTTTCAAATCGCGGTACGCAAGACCGAGCACGCGCAGCGCGTTTTTGGCCATGCCCTCGGCTGCGGCGAGCACCTTTTGCTTCAGCGTCGAGGTGAACGGAATGACTTTATCGTCCCACAGCACATAGGCGCATTGCTGAACGAGCAAATCCGGCGCTCCTTTCGTGCATGCCATCCGTCCGCCTTGATGCTCGACGATCACGGACATCCGCTTCCGCTCGGAATCGAACGGAAGCTCAAGCGTGCGCCGGTACAGCCCGTCGAGCGCTTGTTTCGTAAGACCCGCTTTTGCTCCGAGCACGGTCAGCGCGCCTTCCGTCGGGTCGCCTTTAATCGCCCAGACGCCGCTCCGCTCGGTCGCCTCCTTCTTCTTCTTCGTTTCGTTCGCTTCTTCATATAGCATGGCGTTATTGCACAGCACGGCGACCTGGAGCAGACGACGGAGCATCTGATTGTCGCGCAGGTCGGCGGGCTTGCCCCGGTTCATGATGCTCCCGTTCGGCTCGTACCCGTCGCCCGTCACCTCCAGCACCTCGCCGCCCAGCCACAGGTGCGTCACGGACATTTTGTTCTGTGTCAGCGTGCCGGTCTTATCCGAGCAAATCACCGACGCGCAGCCGAGCGTCTCGACCGACGGCAGCTTGCGGACGATCGCCTTGCGCTGAATCATCCGCTGCACGCCGAGCGCGAGCGCGATCGTGACGATCGCCGGCAGCCCTTCGGGAATCGCAGCGACCGCCAGGCTGACGCCCGCGAGAAACATGCCGTAAGGCTCTTGGCCGTGTACAATCCCCGCGACGACGACAAGCACCGTCAGCGCCAGCGCGACGATGATCAATATTTTACCGAGCTGCTCGAGCCGATGCTGCAGCGGCGTTTCCATGGCATCGGTATTCTGGATAAGATCGGCGATCTTGCCCATCTCCGTCTGCATGCCGGTGCGTACGACAACCCCTCTGGCCGTTCCCCGGGTGACCATCGTTCCCATGAAACCGAGGTTGCGCTGATCGCCTAGCGGAATATCGTCCTGCGTCAGCGGGGATGTATGCTTGGCCACCGGCACGGACTCTCCGGTTAGAGCCGATTCCTCGATGTAAGTGCCGAACGTTTCGATGAAACGAATGTCGGCCGGCACCCGGTCTCCGCTTTCGAGCAGCACGAGATCGCCGGGCACGAGATCGCGGGCCGGAATCAGCTCGAGCTTGCCCGCTCTTACCACCTTGGCGTTCGGGGCCGACAGTTCCTTCAGCGCGCGCAGCGAACGCTCCGCCCGAAACTCCTGGGCAAAGCCGAGAATGCCGTTCATAATGATGATCGCAATGATCGTAATGGCATCCAAATACTCCCCGAGCAATCCGGAAACAAGCGTGGCTCCTACCAGCACAAGCACCATAAAATCTTTAAATTGATTCAGGAACAACGTGATCGGCGAGATGCTCTGACCTTCGGCCAGCTCGTTCTTGCCCTGCGAGCCGAGCCGCTTGTCCGCCTCCTCCCAGCTCAAGCCTTGTGAGGGCTCTGTTCCCGACGACTGCAAGATCTCCTCGGCCGTCCATTGATACCACGGTTTCTGACTCATCTGCTCATTCCCTCCCATAAGGTTGTCTAGGGTAAATGTATTCAGACAAGCCGCAAATTAGCACGTTTTCCTGCAGCTGCAAAAAGACCTTAAGTTTTTGATGAAAATATGGCATGATAGGGGGTAGCGTTTAAAACTTAGCCTACGTTTGCCCGCAACGCGTGTCCGGTCCGGCTGGTAAGCCTGGCCGCGCCGCAGCGGCAAACACGATTGGAGTTGTTCCCTCATGTCTTTTGACGGTCTCGTTACACACGGGCTCGTAAGCGAGCTGCAAAGCCTCCTGCCCGCCCGTATCAATAAAGTGCAAATGCCCTCCGCGAACGATATCGTGATGCAGCTTCGCGCCGGAGGCAAAAATACGAAGCTTCTGTTATCGGCCAGCCCGACCTATCCGCGTGTACACGTTACGGAGGAAAGCTTCTTGAATCCACTCGAAGCGCCGATGTTCTGCATGCTGCTGCGCAAGCATTGCGAGAACGGCATCATTGAAGCGATCGATCAGCCGGGCATGGAGCGCGTCATCCGCTTCCACATCCGGCAGCGCGACGAGCTCGGCGACCTGTCCTTGAAGACGATCGTCGTGGAAATTATGGGCCGCCATAGCAACATTATTTTGCTAGACCCGGCGACCGGCACGATTCTGGACGGCATTCATCACGTCACACCGGCGATCAGCAGCTACCGGATCGTCATGCCCGGCGTACGTTACACAGCTCCGCCGGAGCAGCACAAGACGCTGCCGCTCGGCCTGAGTGCGGACGCATTCGAGCAGCAGCTCGGCGATACGGCCGCCGGGCTGCTGGAAGCCGGCGGGGAATACGGCGCCCGGCTGTGGGAGCAAGCGATCGTACAGCGCTTTAGCGGCATCAGCCCGCTTGTGGCGCGCGAGCTCGCATACCGCGCCTTCGGCGGCGCCTTTGACCCGGAGCTTGACGCGGCCTCAGCCGTACGCAAGCTGTGGGAGCCGTTCCATGAGCTCATCGGCAAGCTGGAGCGAAGGCAGCTGACGCCTGTCATAACCGAGCATCCGTCGTCGGGAAAGAGCTACTTCTCCATCCTCGAACTGACGCATATCGGCGGCGGCATGCGCCGATTCGATTCGATAAGCGCCTGCCTGGAAGCCTATTACAGCGATAAAGCCGAGCGGGATACGGTCAAGCAGCGGGTCAGCGACCTGTTCCGCTTACTGACGAACGAGCGGACCAAGAACGTGAAGAAGCTGGAGAAACTGGAGGAAACGCTGCAGGACGCGCAGCAGGCCGATCGTTTCCGGATTCTCGGCGAGCTGCTGACCGCCTCCATGCATCAGATCCGCAAAGGCGACAGCCGTATCGAAGTGATTAACTACTACGATGAAGAACAGCGTCCGATCGAAATCGAGCTGGACCCGCTGCTGTCACCGTCTGAAAATACCCAGCGGTACTTCAAAAAATATACGAAAGCCAAAAACAGCCTAAGCGTCGTGAAGGAGCAAATGCAGCAGGCGCACGAGGAAATCGCCTATCTGGACAATTTGCTGCAGCAGCTTACGAGCGCGAGCCTCTCCGATATCGAGGAAATCCGCGAGGAACTGACAGAACAAGGTTACTTGCGCGACCGCGGCAAGAAGGGCAAGCGCAAGAAGGCAAACGCCAGGCCGCAGCTCGCCTGCTACACATCCAGCGAAGGCATTGCTCTTTATGTGGGCAAGAACAATACGCAGAACGAGTACTTGACCAACCGGCTCGCCGGACCCGGCGATACGTGGCTGCATACGAAGGATATTCCCGGCTCTCACGTTGTCATTCGCAGCGCGGAATTCGGCGACGCCACGCTGCTCGAAGCGGCGCAGCTCGCCGCGTATTACAGCCAAGCGAAGGAATCCAGCGGAGTGCCGGTCGATTATACGCTGGTCAAGCACGTCCGTAAACCGAGCGGCGCCAAGCCCGGCTTCGTCATCTACGATCATCAGAAGACGCTGTTCGTCACACCGGACCCCGAACGGATTAAACAGCTGCCCTTTACCGTGAAATAACGTTCGCCGCCGGGAGAACGACATAAAGACCGCCGGTCCCTTGATGAAGCAGCAAGGACATGCTGCATTCCGGGACAGGCGGTCTTTTTCGTATTATGAGGTCAGCCAGAAACTTCTGGTTGGCCTATTTCCTTAGGTGCATTACGATGGCGGTAGCCGGGAGAACGTGGGCTTTTTTGGGGTTCGACCCCGTCAAAAAAACTGTTCTCCCACTGCCCCCAATGACCATGTTTGAGCTGGTTGAGGCTATGACCTCGCATCACAAGCGAAGCTATGGGTTTGGAACCATCGTGGGAGTGCCGGCGGACTATAATTCAGGAGGATGAAATGGAACCGGTTGTAGGTTTGGATGTATCGAAAGGGACAAGTATGATCCAAGCATTTCTTAAGCGTAATGAGGCCTATGGAAAATCGGAATCCATAAGGCACACAGAATTGGGATTTAGGCGACTTGGGGAAGTGCTGATCGAGCTCAGAGAACGTACGGGAGAAGAACCGGTTGTCATTCTGGAGGCGACGGGCCATTATCACCGTGTCGTGGTGGCGTATTTGACAACAAGCGGAATCAAACATATCATCGTCAATCCGCTTCTGTCCAAACGTGCGAAGAGCGCACAACTTCGAAAGGTGAAGACGGATGCGGCGGACGCTTGGCACTTGGCCGAGATGTATTACCGCGGCGATGTGCACCCGCATCGAAGCTGGAACGAGAATTATACGGAACTTCAGCATGTAACCCGACAGCACGAATTCGTCACCTCGCTTTATGTTCAGGCGAAGCTCAATATGCGGGCGCTGCTGGATCAGGTGTTTCCTTCCTATGAGGAAGTGTTCTACGATCTCTACTCAGTCACGGCTCTAAAGGCTCTGCAGGCTTGCTTGTCTGGTCAGACGCAAGAATTGGATGAACTCATCCGTCAGGTTGCCGGGAAGTCGCATTCCGAATCCTGGATAGGTACGAAAACAGAGCGGTTGGGTAAGATCCTGCAAGTGTGGTCAAGGGAGAAGAAGAGCGCCGCTCAAATTCAGATGCTGTCGAGTATGGTTTCGTTACTTCTCACCATGCGGGAACAGCTCCAAACGATTGAAGAACAGATGGATCGGCTAGCGGAATTACTGCCGGAAGTCGAACTCATAAAGAGTATTCCGGGGATAGGGGATAAACTGGCAGCAGCCATAGTGTCGGAAATCGGAGACGCAAGCCAATTCGGAGATGCTAAGCAGCTTGTAGCATTTGCGGGGCTGGATCCTGGTGTGTACAGCTCCGGACAATTTACGGCCTCTAGCAACCGAATAACAAAGCGGGGCTCAAAACGCTTGCGTAGAGCCTTGTATATGGCAGCTCAATGCGGATTAAGGCGCGGCACGAACCCGAGGCTAAAGGCTTACTATGATAAGAAAAGACTAGAGGGCAAGCCCTACAAGGTGACGGTGATTGCTTGCGCCAACAAGCTATTGCATCACATTTACGCCATCTTGAATAAGAGCCAGCCCTACCACGCATAAACCATATTTAACCAAAAACCTCCACGCCAATGGAGGTTATTTGGCATGCTCAGAAAATTATATCAGCAATTCGATTCTAAGCCAAGATCTCAGAGCTTGACAAACATTAGCTGGTTTTTTTGCGCTTCACCCGCTTCCCCCACATATAGGAAGGCTGGTACGCTTTCCCTTGCGCCAAAAAAGATCTGCTGGGTCTTGTATTGGAAGAAAATCAGGAGATCGTCGGCAGCTGAATGACAACGGCCGTTCCGACATTTTCTTTGCTCGTAATTACCATCACGCCTTGATGGTTTTCAATAATTTTATAGCTGACCATCAGACCCAGGCCGGTCCCATTGCTTTTCGTCGTGTAGAACGGTTCTCCGAGACGCGCAAGCTTCTTTTCGGGAATACCGCAGCCATGATCGATAAACCCGATGTTCACCATACCGTCTGCTGCAAGGCGCGCGCGCACAATTAATTGTCCGCCGTCCGGCATCGCCTCGACGCCGTTCTTCACCACATTAATGAATACCTGCTTTAATTGGTTTTCCACACAACTGATGAGCGGCAGCGGATCGTCGATTTCATTGACGATTTCGACATTCGTAATGATCGCCTGCGTATCAAGCAGCATGATCACATCGTTCAGAATGGAGGAGACCGACTTCGGCAAATAATCGACCGCCTGCGGCTTCGCGAGCACGAGGAGCTCGCTGACGATTTGCTCGATCCGCTCCAGCTCGGCGGACATGATCGATAAATAACTATCGTTATGAGCCCCCGAACGGAGCAGCTTGGTGAACCCTTTCAGCGCGGTAAGAGGGTTGCGGATTTCATGGGCGATGCCCGCTGCCAGCTGGCCGACGGCCGAAAGCATTTCCGACTTGCGCAGCAATTCTTCCGTATGTCTCCGCTCGGACATATCTTCAGCGATTTTCAGATAATGAATCGTCTGTCCTTCGCTATCTTTGATCGGCAAAAACTTGACCGATTCCCAGTAAGTCAATCCGTTCCTGCTGTGGCTCTCCAGCTCGCCCTTCCACTCTTGACCCTCCGACAGCAGGCTCCAAATTTCCGTGAACGGCACGCTGGAACCTTCCCAATGCTGCAGTTCTCGAATGTGCCCGCCTATGGCGTCGGCCGGCTCGAATCCGGTCACTTCCGTGAATTTCGGATTGACGTATTCGATGGTCCCGTCCAAACCGGCAATGACGGTAATCGACGGGCTTTGTTCAATGGCGTACGACAGCTTCAGCATTTCGATATTGGCGCTCTTCAGCTCGGTAATATCGACAAAAGTAAGCACGATTCCTTTAATAACATTGTCGCTCGTCCGATACGGCAGCACGCGCATGCTGTACCATTTGCCGCCTTGGTTCTGGATCTCCCGCTCTTCGGGCACTAACGTTCGGAGCACTCGCTTCGCGTCTTCCACGAAGCCGTTATAGCGGAAGTTGTGCGAGATGTGCGCGAGCGGCCGGCCGCAGTCGGCATCCAGCAAATTGATCTCCTGAGCGATCACTGGCGTGAACCGGCGAATGCACATATTCCGGTCCAGAAAAATGGTGCCGATCCTTGTGCTGACCAGAAAGTTATCCATATCATTGTTCAAATCGGTCAGTTCTAAAATTTTGTACTGATATTCGAGGTTGACCGTCACCAGTTCCTCGTTGACGGACTGCAGCTCTTCGTTCGTGCTCATCAGCTCTTCATTGGCGGCCACCAGCTCTTCATTGGTCGCCTGCAGCTCTTCGTTCGACGTTTCCAGCTCCTCGATCGTAGCCTGCAGCGACTCTTCGGCCCGCTGCAGCTCCTGCTCGAGCTCCACCATACGCTGGTTTACGTTATTTTCAATATCGAACGATTCGACGACGCGTACCTGCGGCGACTGCTGCTGCGCCGACTCCTCGAACGAAACGAGCACGAGCTTGTCGAACTTTTTATTGGTCAACGAGAACGGCTTGACTATCAGGTTAATGTACGGCGAATGCTCCGAATTGTTGACCTTGATGTCTTTGTAATAAATAGCGCGCCGTTCCCTGCGTACCTTCTGGATCGCCGTAACGATCGCCACCGACAAATGCGCCTCCACCATCTTATAGATGTTCCAGCTCGGCTTTCCGCGCGCAAGCGCCAAGTACGGATTGATGTTGCCGCTCAAGTGCAGCACTTCGTTGTTCTCGTCGATAACCATGCATGGTGGCAAATGTTCATCGACGAACGTCGTGTACAAATCGTCCGTTTTTTTGCAGCCGTGAACCTCTTTCGAGAGCGGAACCCACCTCTGTGCCATCTGATGAATCTTCGGGATATGCGCAGAACCGTTCATTCCGGGAACTCCGGCCGCAGCTTTATTCGAGTTGATGCTGTGCTGCTGAAATATGTTCCATTTACGCTCGAACGGCGTGAACAAATTCGCCAGTCGTCCGAGCGTTTCACTTGGCCCGAGGAACAGATAACCGTTCGGATTCAAAGCAGCATGGAATAAAGAGATGAGCTTCTGCTGCATGTCCGATTGCAAGTAAATCAGCATGTTGCGGCATGTGATCAAGTCCAAATTATGAAATGGAGGATCTTTGATCATGTTGTGAGACACAAACACAACCATGTTGCGGATTTCTTTGTTGATCTGGTGCATATCGCCGATTTGCGTAAAATACGTCTTGCGAAGCCGCTTGGAGACGCCCTTCATGGCAGCTTCCGGATACACGCCATGTCCCGCGAAATCAATCGAGTCTTGATCCAGATCGGTTGCGAAAATTTTTACCGAGAACGATTGCCCGGTCTTCGCCATATGCTGGTGAAACAATATCGCCAGCGAGTACGCCTCTTCTCCGGTCGAGCAGCCGGCCGCCCATATTCGGATTTGCCGCTCGCTTTGCTTGCTTTCCAAGATCGCGGGAATCACTTTGTGCTGCAGCGCCTCGAACGCTTGTGCATCGCGAAAAAAGCGCGTAACGCCGATCAGCAGGTCCTTGACGAGCGAACCGAGCTCGTTCTCGTCGTTCTGCAGCAGCTGCAAATAATCGGCCTGCTTGTTCATGCCGATCATGCTCATTCGACGCTCCATGCGACGGAAGATGCTGTTCTGCTTGTAGTGCGAAAAATCGATGCCTCTGGACATGTTCAGCAATTCGAAAACGCGCTGCATCGTTTGCTCGTCCCAACCGACGATAGATGGCAGCGCTTCGTCCCCCGGCATATCCCTTTCTTTCTCATGATCGACGACCGCCCGACCCAACAAGTAATTGGCTATCGCGCTCGGCGCAAGCACGTGGTCGACGCAGCCGGTCGATCGGGCGCTATTCGGCATCCCGTCGAATTTCGCCGACTTCTCGTCCTGCACGATAACCAGACCCCCGTGCTCCTTGATCGCCTCCGCACCGCGCGTGCCGTCGCTTCCCGTGCCGGACAAAATGACGCCGACCGCTTGGGTGCCCACATCCATGGCCAGCGAAGTCAGAAACATGTCGATCGGCAGATAAAGACCGGCCGATTGCAAATAACCGGTCACTTGCAGCTTTCGGTTTTTGATCGTAATCGCTTTGCGCGGCGGAATCAAATAGACGCAGTTCGGCTTCACCTCCATTTGATTCTCCGCTTCGTATATGCGCATCCGAGTGTTCTTGGCCAAAATCTCCGCCATGAAACTCTTGTAATTCGGTGAAAGATGCTGAATGACCACAAAAGACAAGCCACTGTCCGCTACCATATGATCGAAGAAGTGCTGCAGCGCCTCCAGACCGCCTGCAGAGGCGCCAATTCCTACGATATAACCGCCAGCAGCAGGCTGCTTCCGTCTTTCTTGTATCGCTGGTTTATCACTCATTCACCTCAACCTCATTTCATTCGGCGTTGTTCCGCACACCGTTGTCCAGTCTATTATATCAAAATGGGTACTCTGCATCAAAATCCCTATTTACCCAACAAATACCTTTTTTCGGTCCTACTCCCCATGCAGGCGAAGATGTTGCACGACGGCGCTTCCGCCAGATGGCTGCAAAATGTGCACGACCTGCAGCGCAAATAAGCCCGGGGCTGACAAGCTCCCGGGCTTTGCTTTATTAACTTTCGTATACGCGCACCGCTTCATTGGCGAACTAGCGCCGTGCTGTCCGGCTGAATCACGATCTCCGGACGACCTACGCCGATATACCGGATGCCGCGCTTCGCCATTTGGACCGGATCGAAGCAGTTGCGGCCGTCGATCACGACCGGCCTGGCGAGCCTTGCCTTTACTTCCTCAAGGTCCAGCGTCCGTACGGCGCTCCATTCCGTCGTAACGACCATCGCATCGGCGCCGGTTAACGCTTCGTAGGGGTCGCTGACGTAAACCGCGCCGTCCAAACTCAGAACATCCGCCGCAAGCTCAGCGGCGACGGGGTCATATGCGCGTACGCGAAAGCCGCGTTCCACCAGCATGCTTAAGATATCGAGCGCCGGTGCGTCGCGCAGATCATCGGTCTCCGGCTTGAACGTCAAGCCCATCAGCGCTACCGTGCAGGGGCCTCCCAGCGTCTGCTCGATCTTATCTGCGAACCTCTCCCGCTGGCGGCGGTTCACCTCGATGACCGACCGCAATATAAGAAAATCGTAATCGACATGCTCCGCCAAGCGGAGCTGCGCTTTCGTATCCTTCGGAAAGCAGGAGCCGCCGTACCCGATGCCCGCCTGCAGAAAGTGCGGTCCGATGCGCCGGTCCATCCCCATCCCTTTGGAGACGAGGTCGATGTCGGCGCCCACCTTCTCGCATACGTTTGCCATCTCGTTAATGAACGAGATTTTGGCTGCCAGGAAGGCATTGGACGCATATTTGATCAGCTCGGCGCTCTCTCGGTCCGTGTACAGCACCGGTGCACCGAAGGACGCATGGAGCGCGGCAATTCGTTCCGCCGCGTCCCGGCGGTCCGCGCCGATGACGATCCGGTCAGGTTGCAGCGTATCCCGAATTGCCGAACCCTCCCGCAGAAACTCCGGATTAGACACGACATCGAACGCCAGAGGCTTGCGTAAAGCTGTCTCAATCCATCCTTCCACGAGCCGCGACGTGCCGACCGGCACCGTGCTTTTCATCACAATGAGCTTTGGCGCGTCCATCGCCTCCGCAATTTCAGTAACGGCTGCCTGGACTTGGCTTAGATCGACCTCGCCGTTCGGGAGCGTCGGAGTGCCGACAGCCAGAAACACGATATCCGATTGACGCACCGCGTGCTTCAGATCGGTCGTAAAGGCCAGTCGCCCGCCTTGCAGATGCCGCTGCACCATTTCATCCAGGCCCGGTTCATAGATCGGAATATGACCGCTTTGCAGGAGCTGTATTTTCTCCTCCGCCCGATCCACGCCAATGACGAAATGCCCGGCTTCTGCATAACAGGTGCCGGAGACGAGTCCGACATACCCGGTTCCTACCACTGCAATCCGTTCGAACATAAACGCCTCCCGATTCCTGATTCGATTCGCCCGTTACAAACCTAACCGCCCGCGCAAATATCGCTCAAGCGGCCCTTTCAACTCGTCGCGCTCGAGCGCCATCTCGACGGTTGCTTCAATATAGCCGAGCTTATCGCCGACATCGAAGCGTCGACCGCCGACCGGCATCATCACCATACGCTGCTGCCCGTTCAGCACCCGCAGCGAGTCGGTCAATTGAATTTCTCCGCCTCGGCCTGGAGCGCTGTTCTCCAGAATGCCGAAAATTTCCGGCATCAATACGTAACGGCCGATGATGGCCTGATTGGACGGCGCCGTATCGCGATCCGGCTTCTCCACCAAATCCTCGATCCAAAGAAAGTCCGATGCCTCCTTCACCGGAGACAAAATCCCGTACTTGGACACGTCCTCCCACGGCACTTCCTGCGCACCGATGACCGAGGTGCCCGTCATGCTGTGCAAGTCGATCATTTGCTTCAAGCAAGGCGGGTCCGACTGAATGATGTCGTCGCCGAGCAGCACGGCGAACGGCTCGTTCCCGATAAATTTGCGGGCGCACAAAACCGCGTGGCCGAGGCCGAGCGGCTGCTTTTGACGTATGTAATGAACGTCAGCCAGATTGGAAATCGACTGGACCATCTGGAGCAGTTCGGTGTTTCCTTTTTCCTCCAGGATCATCTCCAGCTCGGCCGACTTGTCAAAATGGTCTTCGATCGCCCGCTTGTTGCGGCCCGTCACGATGATGATATCTTCGATTCCCGAAGAAATCGCTTCTTCCACAATATATTGAATCGCCGGTTTGTCGACGATCGGCAGCATTTCTTTTGGCTGCGCTTTCGTTGCCGGCAGGAACCGGGTTCCCAGTCCTGCCGCCGGAATAATCGCTTTGCGTACGCTCATGTCCTCACTCCTCTTCTCTGTTTCAGCCTCTCGACGACCTCAGCGTCGATCCGGCGTCCTCCGACCGGGGCGTGAAACACGACGCCCCCGCGCTCGCCGTGGTAATCGGAGCCCGCCGTGACGACCAAGCCGTAACGATCGGCCATCGCAGCATAGTGGGCCTCCTGCCCGGGCGAATGGTCGGCATGGTAGGCTTCCAGTCCGACCAAGCCTTCCGCGGCAAGAGAAGCGATAAGATCGTCCCGCCCGTATAAGCCGGGATGCGCCAGCACCGGCGCGCCGCCGGCTTCCTGAACCCAGCGAACCGCTTCAAAGGGCGTAATGCGCGGCGGCGACACGAACGCGGCGGCTCCGCTGCCCAGGTAACGCTCGAACGCCTCAGCCATCGATCCGACGTAGCCCTTGCGCACGAGCGCGTCCGCAATGTGCGGGCGCCCTATCGTATCGCCTTGCTTCTTAACGGTCTGCAGCGATTGCAGCACGTCGTCCATCGTCAGGTCGAGGCCGAGCTCGCGCAGCCGCTCCACAATCATCTCGTTGCGCCGGTCGCGCACGCGCCGAAGCTGTTCCAGCCGGGACAACAACACAGGGTCGTCCTTGTCGATCCAATACCCGAGCACGTGGATATCGATCCCTTCATGCATCGTGCTGATCTCTACGCCAGGCACGACGGTGACGCCGTAGACGGCGCCGGCTTGAAGCGCTTCCTCCAGCCCTCCGACCGTATCGTGATCGGTCACCGCGACGGCGCTGAGGCCCGCTTCCGAGGCTAATCTCACATTGTCCGTCGGAGTCCCCGTACCGTCGGAAGCCAGCGTATGCGTGTGCAAATCGGCGAATGCCACTTGAGCCAACATCCCCTTCTCCTTAATGTCAATGCGCTACAGCCATTGGCTGAGATCGCGCTCCCGTAAAAACGTCAAAAACGTTACCGCCGAAATCGGCAGTAAGGTCGAGCTTAAATAAATGGCATGAAAGCTGCGGACGAAGCTTACATCCTTCACATCTTTTACCTGCAGCACCCCCAGCGCAGCCTCGTGTTTAAGCGACGATTGGGACAAGATCGAGATGCCGAGTCCCGCCTCCACCGCCGATTTAACCGCTCCTGTGCTGCCGAGCTCCATCACGATTTTGAGCGAAGACGGGTCATAGCCCGCTCGCGTCAGCTCTTCTTCCATCACACGCCGCGTACCGGAGCCCTGCTCCCGCAGGACGAAAGGGTACTTCATCAGTTCCTCCACCGGCACCAGGTCGAAGTCGCCAAGCGGATGATCCTTCGGCAGGATCAGCTTCAATTCGTCGCTGAGCACGGCTTCCGTATGCAGATCCGAATGCTTCACTTCTGCCTCCACCAGCCCGAACGTAAGCTGATGATTCAGGACTTCCTCCAAAATTTGCTTGGTGTTGATCACCTTCATGCTGACCGAAATATTCGGGTACTCCAAACCGAACGGACCGAGCAAGCGCGGCAGGATGTACTCCCCGACCGTCAGGCTAGCCCCCAGATGAAGCCGGCCCTCCAGCATATGCGTGAACTTTGACATACTAACGTCCGTTTCCTTAATCAGCTCGATACTTTTCTTCGCGTAAGGCAGCAGCGTGCGTCCCGCTTCCGTCAGCTCGACCCGCTTGGTTGAACGGACGAACAGCTTCGTGCCGAAATAATCCTCCAGCGATTGAATTTGCATCGTCACTGCCGGTTGGGTCATATGTAAAGCCCCGGCCGCGTGTGAGAAGCTGCCCTTTTCCGCGACCGTGTAAAAAATGTGAAGCTGATGAAAATTGAGCGCCATAACGTACCTCCGCAAGGGTCTTCCTTCAAATTATATCTAAAATAACGGCGATTAGCCATCCGAACGTTTTAAGCCCGCGTTAAAAATGAAAAAAGGTACGCCTTGAGGGCATACCTTCAATAACGCATCGTAAGTCGGAGAGCTTGGCGTTATCTTCGCTTCCTGCTGTTCTTGATCAATGTCATGCGGCGGGAGTGGCGCAGCCACGAGTAATACGAACGCAAATCGCGCAGTTCCATCGTTTCGGACATCCGTCCGAGAAAGGTGACGACGATCATCTTGTAAGTCGGAGGCCCTGGTTGAGGCCCGGGCTTCACGGTTTCGGCGAATTCGCAGACCATCACCAGATCATCATCGATCAGAAAGACGTCCTGCTCATTTTTGTAGTAAGTCCGAATGGAATTTGATCTTAATTTGCTCCACAAAAATTCGGTGATGTCATGGAAACCGGTTTTCTCGGATTCAACACGATCGGCCCACCGGCTGCGGGCATGATGCGTAATCACGATATCTGTAATTGCTCGACCCCCAAGCACGATCGGGTTGGTATCGTTTCGGTTGTCACGTTCGCCGACTCTGCGTTCTGCCACAAACCAAACCCTCTTCCTACAAAAATAGTCCGTCAAACCTATATACTTTTTTAATCTACTATTATATTTTACAGCATCCCTCGCGAGAATCAACTTAAAAAATCTTTAGATAAAAGGCCCCGGTTCGAACCAGAGCCTTCATTTCGTCATAGAATGCTAAAAAAACCGCCGTTTGCGGCGGCGGGTTTGTCTTACAGGGTGTAGAATCTTGTTTTATCAGGCATATTACTGCTATACTCGGTTTTGATTTCATTCCGGTAGGAACGCTCCACTTTTTTGACGAAGGGCAGCTTTTGCAATTGTTTGACCGTGTCGTCCAAACGGCTTGCATAAACATACATAGCGGCATAATGCAGCTTCTTGGAAATAAAATGGACGTTTCCGTATTTCTCCAAATGCTTAGCCGCCGCCTTGACGTCGGACACCCAAACGATGATTCCGGTACGCTCGGTAAACATATCGTTAACCTTCTTTCTCCAGCTTTCTTAGACAATGAAAGGAATGAAACTCGATGTCCACTTCAGATGCCGAACTTCTTGTCGCCGTCACGCGCGGTCCGGTTACGGAAAGCGTTCATCGCGGCCATATCGCCGTATCGGACTCGCAAGGAAGGCTGCTGGCTTATGTGGGAAATCCGCACTTTTATACGTTCGCCCGCTCCACCGCCAAGCTGCTGCAGGCCATTCCGCTTCTCGAAGCGGGCGGCGCCGAACGGCTGTCGCTGACCGATGCCGAAACGGCCATCACTTGTGCGTCCCATAACGGGGAGCCGGAGCATACACAGGCGGCGATGTCCTTGCTGGGCAAGGCCGGCCTGGGTGTAAGCGCTCTTGATTGCGGGCCGCAGGAGCCGTTGCTGCGGCGCGAAGCGGATCGGCTCAAATACGAGCATGTCGCGGCCGCGCCGATTCACAACAATTGTTCGGGCAAACATGCGGGCATGCTCGCCCTAGCCTCGTTGATGCAAGTATCTACTCATCAGTATACTCACCCCGATCATCCTGTCCAGCACAAAATGCTGCAAACCGTCAGCGACATGTGCGGAATCCCGGCCGAGCGCATCGAGCTTGGCGTCGACGGCTGCGGGGTTCCGGTATTCGCGCTTCCGCTGGCTGCTCTTGCCTACGGATATGCGCGCCTCGGGCGCCCGGATGACTTGGCGCCGAAGCGTGCGGAAGCTTGTCGGCGCATTATAGCGGCCATCCGCCGTTCCCCGTTCTATCTAGCGGGCACGGATCGTTATGATACGCGCTTGGCGGAATTAACCGCCGGACGGATTATCGGCAAGATGGGCGCTGAAGGCTTGTACGCGGCGACCGTCCCGGAGCTGGGCATCGGCATCGCCATTAAAGTGGACGATGGCGCCGAACGGGCGCTGTATCCGGTTGCAACGGAAGCGCTGCTGCAGCTCGGTCTGTTAAGCGAGGAGGAAGCAGAACGGCTCGCCCCGTTCCACCGGCCGGACGTCGTCAATCGCCGGCATGAGACGGTCGGACGGATTCAGCCGGTATTTCGGCTTATTCGCACACAAGAACACACATGCTAATAAAACAGAAAGGGCGGCGTCTGCCGCCCTTCATTGGTTCCGGTTTACTCCCGCCTCAGCCGCAATTCCCGCTGCAGCTCCCTCCGGAAGAACAACCCCCGGAGCTTGCGAGCGGATCGTTCGAAGGCACCTTGATCGTTTCCGAGACGGAACGTGCGATCGTCTCCGAGACGGTATATAGAAGGTCGTCCAGCTTCCTCTCCGCCTCTTTATATTTACGAACCGCCTCTACTTCGTCAAGCTGCGCCTGCACGGCTTTCACCTGATCGAGCGCCTCGTGATAATTCGGATGATAGTGGCCAAAGCGTTCGCACTCTTCGAAAAGCTCTTTCTTCTTGGCGAACTCCTTCACCAGACGCGCCACTTCCGGATCGGCGTCCTTGGCTTGCTTCCAATATAAATAATCCGCGGTTTCTGCGGAGTACTTGATCATATCGGCCAAATCGTAGGCCTCCAACAGGATGGCAGACATATCGAGCGTGCGCGATTCCATAACCGCCATGTTTAAGCACCCGCCTTTCGGATAGTATAAGCTTACCCTTCTATCATATCACATTTTAAAGAAATACGCCGTTGGATTAATATTTATCGTTGATCCCAGGCAAAATCAGCTTCATCTCCTGCCATTCGTCGGCAAGGAGACGAATTTCGCCGGCGTTCCCGCTCCGTTCCTCCGCCGGCCCGAGCCCGGTCATGCACCAGGTGCCTCTGGTTTCCTGCACCTTGCGGGGGGCGAACCGAACATCGGCGCCATCCTTGCGGATTTGCAGCAGCGTCCGCATCTCGATCGCTTTCTCAACCATATCTTTGCGCGTAGATGGGTGATAATTCCGATAATCCCGCAGCCAAGCCGCCGGGATATCCCGCAGGTCCGGATACAGATCGGCAGGCTCAGGCAGCCGCGCTTCCATCTGAAAGTATGCGATGGAATGCCGCGAGTAGACGAGCCCCTTCGCCGTTCCGGCATCAAGCTCAAACTCCGGTTCACGCGGCGGCTGTGTTCTCTCTTGCCCGGAATCCCGGAGCAGCGAAGGATAGCGGCGGCCTCCGCTTCCGGCAGCAGGATCGGCAGCCGGAAGCCCGGCCATAAATCCGGCCTTCTCCAATGCGGCGGCGAGCGGCTTGATATCGTTCTCGTCGATGACGTAATGCATGTCCCCGATCCGCTCGCCCAACAGCTTCGACACCGGCGGCAGTCTCGTTAAGGCTGCCGCCGTATCGGCATCGGCGCAGCGCAGCAGCACGACACGCGTGAGATTCGTTTTGCCGAACGGCTTCGCCCATTGCTCGACGGTCAACCGGACGTTGTCCGGCAGCCCGTATGCCGCGTGCTCTTCCAGAAAGTACAGCACGTCGTCCGCAGTTCTCCCCTGCTCCAGGGCATACTTGAGGCTCGCCTTGGTCAGTTTGGTTACGGAGAGCACGTCCCGGACAGGCGGGTCGCATAGGCAGATCAGCTCCCATTGCACCCAAAGCGGCACGTCAGGCGGTACGAGGATTTCGAAATCCGGCTGCACGAGGAAGGCACCCGGCATCTCCTCGACCGCCTCCCCCTCCGTACCGGCGGCTCGCCAACGCCAACGATAATACGTAGAAGCGCCTCCCTGGCCCTCGCGGCCGAGGCCGATGCAGCCTCGCTCCAGCCAGCCGAGCCCGGTTAACGGCTCCAACCATTGCTCCCTTAGCAAACGCACGCGTTCGGCCGCATCGTCCGAGTTTTCCGCGCCCTCGGCGAGCCCGTAACGGCGCAGCGAGCTCAGCAGCATCTCAGGGGCAAACCATTCGCCTTCCGGGATCGTCTCCAGCAGCAGCACTGCGTGCTGCTGCCACGCATAGGCCGGGAAGGCAAGCTCCTTCCACAGCCGGTACAACCGTTCGTTTTGCCGGGCACGGGTAGCGTGGAGAAACGAACGCAGTTGTTCTTCCTGCAGACGCAACCCTTCGTCATCCATCTCAAGCAATCCCATTTTCAGCAGCATATCCAGGACCAGCGCCGTCTTCAACGGGTAGACGTCCGCATAGGCATACTTCAGCGACACGCCTTGGAAGCACTCGTCTTGCCAAGGCAGCCCTTCATTCAGCCGTTGAACGGCTTTCTTCGGCAGCGTGCCGTTTTTTGTCAATTTCATATCCAGCTTCGCAATCAGCGTCAGGATGTCGAAGATGGCGATGACAGGTTCCCGGCCGCCCCCGGCTTGCAGTTCAATCGAACCCGGGTCCAGCCGTTCCTCCGCCGCTCTTTCGCCGAGCAGCGGGTAGAGGATGCGCTGCCACCGCGGAAGAGCGTCTTCAGGAAGCAGGTACACAAGCTCGCCCCACGACTTGCGGAATGCGAACACCAGTCCTTTACGCCGAATGCCGGCGAATCCGGCTTGTACTTCCGCACCGGATAGCGCCGCCCCAACCGATCGCTCTAAACGCGCGTCGTCAAAGGGTTCGCAGCCGATCCGCCGCACAACAGCGTCCAACACCGTACGTTCCGCCGGCGCAAGCCGATTGTACACAGTCTCCAGCACCACATCGTCCTGCCAAAGCCGCTCCAGCGCTTGTCCTCGCCTCAGCCACGGCGCATAAACGGTTTCCGCTTCAAGACGACCGCGCAGTTCGGCCGGCATCAAGGCAAGCAGTCGATCGTAATTCATCGCACGGTCACCTCCGACACACCGGCCGCACCGACCATCCGGTAGTTGTAGCCTTGTTCGATCAGAAACAACTGACGGTTCATCGCAAACTCCTGCTCTTTTGTATCTTCGCTGACAATCGTATAAAAGTAAGCTTTATTTTCTCCCGATTTCGGCCGTAAAATGCGGCCCAGCCGCTGCGCCTCCTCCTGACGGGAGCCGAAGCTGCCGGACACCTGTATCGCCACCGCCGCATCGGGTAAATCGACGGCAAAGTTGGCCACTTTGGACACGATCAGCACGGGAATTTCGCCGCTGCGGAAGCTGTGGTATAACGCCTCCCGCTTGTCGTGCGGCATCTCGCCGCTGATCATCGGCGCGCCGGTCCGCTCAGCAAGCTTGTGCAGCTGCTCCAAATATTGCCCGATGACGATTACCTGCTCGCCTTCATGCTTGCGCAATAACCCATCCACAACGTCCAGCTTGGCCCGGTTATTGCTTGCGATGCGCATCCGTTCCCGTTCGGCCGCCGACCGGTAAGCCTCCATCTCGGCGGGCGGCAGCGGCACCCGCAGCTCGACACATTCGACGGAGGCGATCCACCCTTGCGACTCCAGAGTTTTCCAGGGCATCTCGTACCGCTTCGGACCGACGAGCGAGAATACGTCCTCCTCGCGTCCGTCTTCGCGGATCAATGTAGCGGTAAGCCCCAGCCGCCGCGTCGCCTGGATATCGGCCGTCACCCGGAATACGGGAGCGGGCAGCAGGTGGACTTCGTCATAAACGATAAGCCCCCAGTCCCGTTTATTAAACAGGTCCATATGAACGAACGATTCGTTCTTCGACTTGCGGTACGTCAAGATTTGATACGTTGCGATCGTCACGGGGCGAACTTCTTTTTGCAAGCCGGTATATTCGCCGACCATATCCTCCGTGAGGTCCGTTTTATCCAAAATTTCGCGCTTCCACTGCTTCACCGACGTGCTGTTCGTCGTCAGAATGAGCGTCGCGCACGACAGCTTCCCCATCGCCGCAATGCCGATAACCGTCTTCCCTGCGCCGCAGGGCAGCACCAGAACGCCGCTGCCGCCCTGCATCGAGCCCTCGCGGTAGAAGGAATCGACCGCAGAGCGCTGGTAATCGCGAAGCGCGAAGGCGCCCGTACCGGCGGCATCCGAACGCAGCTGGATCGGCAGCGATTCGCCTCGGCTGTAGCCGGCAAGATCTTCAACCGGAAATCCGAGCTTGACCAGTTCCTGCTTCAATAAACCCCGGTACTGTGCAGAAAACCGCAGCGTCCGTTCATCCAGCTGGCATAGCCCATAGGAACGGAGCGATTTGTAACGAGCCATTTCCTTAATGATATCGATATCGTCGGAGATTAGAAGCAACTCATCTCCAAGCCTTTCCAACCGCACTAACCCGTACCGCTCAATAAATCGCCGGATGTCCTGCTTGACCGACACCGGGACGCCGAACTTCGAATTCGCTTCGAGAAAAGCGATCACATCCTCGGCCGTGACTCCCGCGGCAGCGGCGTTCCAAAGCGATAGCGACGACATCCGGTACGTATGCATATTATCCGGCGATTTGACAAGGTCGGCGTACCGGATCAGCTCGGCGCGCATTTCCTCGAATTGGGGGTGTCTCGTTTCCAATAAAATGCAGAAGTCGTGCTGTACAACGAGCGGCCGGTCTTTATGAAACGTAGGCATCGCAGTTCCCTCCAAGCATTGACAGATATTTGTAGTATGAGGGAACGGCGCACGATTTAAACCTCCTTTACCGAGAATCAAACTCGAAATTCCTTGAAAAACGTCGAAATTTGTGAAAAAATGTGTGGAGCAACCGATCTTTACCGTTGGGGCGGATCGGCGTAAAGGAGATTGCAATCATGATGAGACATCTTTGGGCGGCAGTGATCTGGGGAATGATATTCGTCTTGTCCGGGTGCGGGGTCCCGCCAGAGGGCACGGCTGGATCGGACGACGACGCATTCGTACAAGCCGTCTTGGCGGATTATCCTCAATTAAAAGGAAAGCCTTATTCGGTCGATCAAGTGAAACGTGTGGTCGACGGCGATACGTTCGAGACGGCCTCGAACAATAAAGTTCGCCTGATCGGCGTAAACACGCCGGAAAGCATCGGCAAAATTGAGCCGTACGGCAAAGAGGCCAGCGAGTATACGAAGAAACATCTGTCTAATCGGAAGGTCTTTCTGTTTACGGATACAGGAAACACCGATACTTACGGCCGACTGCTGCGCTACGTATTCGTCGAAGGGGAGCGAATCATGTACAACGAACTGCTGGTGCGTGAAGGATACGCCAATCCGATGACCGTGCCGCCGAATGTGATGTATGCGAAGCTGTTCGTCCAGGCGGAGAGAAGCGCTCGCGAGCAAGGCAAAGGCTTATGGGCCGCAGGAAAAAACCAGGCAGCAGCACTGGCGTCTCCGCGGGAACAAATAACGAAGCCGCCGATTCCACTTGCGCGAATCCGGAGATTAAAGGCAACATCAACGCCAGGAAGGAAAAAATATACCATGTTCCCGGCGGCCGCTACTACGAGCAAACCGTGCCGGAGCAGCTGTTTTGCAGCGCCAAGGAGGCCGAGAACGCCGGTTATCGCAAATCGAAAGAATAAGCAAAAAATCCTCCGGCTCCCCGGAGGATTTTTCATACGAGCGTATCATTTAATTGACGGTTTGTTTGTGGTTCTCGGAAATTTGGCTGAGCGCCTCGCCCGCCTCGTTCTCGAACTTGTCGCGCACCGCCAGATCCCCTATGGAGACGATACCGACAAACTCCCCGTTCTCGACGACCGGAAGGCGGCGAATTTGCTCCTTCGCCATCACCTTCGCCGCTTCATCGACGGTCGTATCCGGCGAGACGGATACGACTTTATCGCTCATCACCTCTTTAATCGCGGTGGATCCTTCCTTTTTAGCCGCAAAGCCACGGATGACCAGGTCGCGATCGGTCAGCACGCCGATCAGCTTCTTACCGTCGACGACCGGGATAAATCCCGTATCTTCCTGCTTCATTTTTACGGCAGCTTCATATACGTTGTCCTTCAGCGTCACTGTCGCGCAATCTTTCGTCATGATTTCCCGAAGCGTCCTCGATGCCATCGCGCTCATCCTCCTGAGAAAAAAATCGGCGGTACGCCGTCTCCCATAGATTTGCCCTGGCGGCGCGATCCCATGCGCTTCGAAGAACTAGCACTTAACGGGAAGTCCGGTACTCGTTCATATAATCGAGCGTCATGCTCACGAACAGCTTCGCCGCGTGCAGCATCGCATTCTCGTCGATGTCAAAGCGGGGATGATGGTGCGGATAAACAATTCCCCGCTCCCGATTGCCTGCGCCGACGAACATGAAGCACCCCGGAATTTGCTCCAAATAATAAGCGTAATCTTCCCCGGCCATAATAAGCGGCGAAAGCTTCGTGCCCGCTTCCCCGAATGTCTGCGGCGCCGTGCGCAAGAACCGGTCTGCTTCCTCGGCATGATTAATGACCGGAGGATACCCCATCTTGTAATCAAGCGTGTACGTGGCGCCGTGCATCAAACAGGTCTGGCGCACGATCGTTTCCAGCCTGTCCTTTACCATCGACCTTAAGTCCGGATGAAAGGTCCGGACCGTTCCTTTCAACGTCGCCGTTTCGGCGATGACGTTGAACGTCGTGCCGCCGTGTATCGATCCGACCGATACGACGCAAGGCTCCGTCGGATCGGCTGAACGGCTGACGATCGATTGCAGATTCACGACGAGCTGCGAAGCGACGAACACACTATCGATCGCCTCGTGCGGCAGTCCGCCGTGACCGCCCTTGCCTTTAATCTCGATCACAAACTCGTCCGCGGCAGCCATCATCGGTCCCGGCTTACAAGCCGCCGTGCCGACCTCGAACGGCGTCCATAAATGAATGCCGTATACGACATCGACACCGTCCAATGCGCCGTCTTCGATCATCCCCAGCGCTCCTCCCGGCGTCGTTTCTTCGGCAGGCTGGAACAGGAACACGACGGTGCCGTTCAGACTGTCGCGATGCCGGCTCAGCGTCTTGGCCACCGCGAGCAGCGTAGACGTGTGGGCATCGTGTCCGCAAGCGTGCATGACGCCGGGTACGGTCGATGCGTATTCGCACGCTTTCTCATCCTGAATCGGCAGCGCATCCATATCCGCC
Organism: Paenibacillus sp. EPM92; assembly: GCF_016586185.1. Classification (NCBI taxonomy): domain Bacteria; kingdom Bacillati; phylum Bacillota; class Bacilli; order Caryophanales; family Paenibacillaceae; genus Paenibacillus; species Paenibacillus sp. EPM92. The sequence continues at coordinate 4,085 of NZ_BCPS01000067.1, read as the reverse complement.
CGCAGCGCCACCGTCGGCCCTGCGTTCCGGCCTTCCAGCCGCGCAACGACGCCATGTCCCTTGCCCGCAAATGTACGGACCTCGAGTCCCCAAGCCAGAAGCCGTTCGGCTACGTAGGCAGCGGTCTCCGATTCGTAATAGGAAAGCTCCGGATTCCGGTGCATATGTCTGCGCCATTCGATCATCTCGGGAAAAACCGATTCAAGCGTTTCATTCATATTCATGGTCTTTCCCCCTTTGTATACGTCTTTAAGTCCACGATCCGTACCTTCGTTTCTTATTGTAACAAATGCGCGGGGCGGTTTCATCCATGTGTCACAAAATTTCAAATTTTCCCTTTGACGCCGCTTGGGCGGGATGCATTAGGCTTGCACAAGTAAGGGAAACATACTATCATGAGTAAAGTGATGTACATAGATTAGGAGGGCTTGCTGTGATTATTGAGAACAGTGGATTGAAGGGCTTGAAAAGCGATCTCGCCCATTTGGACGAAAGTATGGAGCAACTCGGGTTCGTGCGTTGGCAATGGGAGTACTACCGCGCCACTTACGACCTGAAGCTGGAAGATAAAGCAAACCGCGAAGATTACTTCCTGCGCATCAATACACGGGTGGAAAGCGGTAAATTGGAATCCCCTTACGCGATTCTTTACATTGAAGACGTTTATATCGGAAGAGCGACCTTCCCGCACGGTTTGGACTATCAATCTCCGGTGCCGGACTCCATCATGAAAGCCGTAAACGGTAAACTGGCGGAATTGAAAGTTAAGTTGACCCACTAAGCGGAGACTCTCGATGAATTCGCCGCGACGAGGAACGCCTGATTTTCTGCTGCTCTTTCTGACGTTTTTACTCGTGTGCATCGGTTTGGCGTTCGTATTCAGCGCAAGCGTAGCGATGAACGATCCTTGGAGTTTGGTCATTAGGCAAGGCTTGGCCGTCGGCTTGGGAACGGTCATCATGTTCTTTTGCATGAATGTCGATTTCCGCAAGTTTCAGAAATGGGTGGCCCCCTTCCTTACCTTCTCCATCGTGCTGCTGCTTCTAGTGCCGATCGTCGGACGCGAAGTGAACAACGCCAAAAGCTGGATTTATATCGGTTCCTTCGGTTTGCAGCCTACGGAACTCGCCAAACTGGCCGTCATCCTCTACTTGGCGGCCTTGCTTAGCAAAAAGGGGGATAAAATCCACGATTTCAAGCGCGGACTCGTTCCTCCTTTGCTCGTTGTCGGATTCCTGTGCATGCTGATCATGTTTCAGCCCGACCTTGGTTCCACCATGATCGTAGTTTTGAGTGCGGCGCTGGTCATCGTCGTTGGCGGCGCCAGCATCAAGCATATTATGCTGCTCGGCGCAGCAGGCGCCTCCGCCCTCGCGCTGCTGGCGTCCGTTTACTTGTTAAAAACGGGTGGAGACAGCTATCGGGTCGACCGGTTTACGACATTCTTGGACCCGTTCGCCGATCCGCAGGGCGGCAGTTTTCAAATCGTACAGTCGCTTTATGCGTTTGGACATGGCGGTCTGACCGGCGCCGGCTTCGGACAAAGCGTCCAGAAGCTGCACTACCTGCCGGAAGCGCACAACGATTTTATTTTCTCCATTATCGGCGAAGAGCTCGGCTTTATCGGATCATCCATATTTTTGATTATTTATTTAGTATTCCTGCTGCGCGGTCTTATCGTGGCCTTACGCTGCAAAGACTTGTTCGGCATGCTGGCGGGCGTCGGTATCGTCGGCATGATCGGCATCCAGGCCTTCATCAACATCGGCGGCGTTACCAACACCATTCCGATGACCGGTGTTACGCTTCCACTGATCAGCCAAGGCGGAACATCCATGCTGGTGACGCTGATGAGTCTCGGAATTCTGCTCAGCATCTCGCGGGAATACAACCGGCCGGATAAAGAGCGGGAGCCGGGAAAGAAATTGAATGAGCGCCGATGGGCGAGATAGAGAGAAAACGGGAAAACCTAGCGGCTCAACGCTAGGTTTTTTTGGGGTATTCGGATGCTGATTTTCATCAGGGATTAGGTTTGTCCGGAACAAAAGATGGCCAGAACCAGTATTCACTTCCTTGAGCTATAATTAGAAGTTCAAGCCAGGTCGCAAAATCCATGTTCAAGTCAATGGCATACTCATATGAATTGATACAATCTTGCCAAAATAAATAGTTTTTTCCCTCAATATAGGCTAGAGAGTCAATGAAAATCATGGCGGTGTTCGCCATTCAATGCTCGCACAATCTTTTCTTGATTCATCTCATTGTCACATCATTTCGAATAATTAATCCGATGGGCATCTCGCCCCGGACATGAAAAAGCAGAGGGCGATTTCTCGGCACCCCCTGCTGCGCTATCTTCCTATTTTACCCGATGCTGCGGGTCTTCGGTATGTACCGCTTCTTCTTCGCGGAAGGCGACCCCTTCCACTTTCACGTTGACTTCAATGACCGATAAACCGGTCATGTTCTCCACCGCTTCGCGCACGTTCTCTTGAAGATCGCGGCAAACCTCCTGGATCTTGCTTCCGTAGTGAACGATTACGCGCAGATCGATGGCGGCCTCGACTTGACCCACTTCAACGGAAACGCCCTTTTGCGCGTTTTTCCCGCTCAGGCGCTTGGCCAATCCTTCCGACATCCCTCCAGACATGGCGGCGATCCCCGGCGTCTCCAATGCAGCGAGTCCTGCTATGGTTGCAACGACGTCATCTGAAATGCGGATAAGACCAGTTTGAATTTCTTCGTTCATGAGGATCACTCCTTCACCGATTATACTTCTATTGTAATAACTTCTTTCATGGAAAGCAAATCCAACGTACCCTCGGATTGACAAGGTTCGACACCGGTGCAGCTGATAGTTCAAGGCTTTTCCCGGTGCTTCGCCCTTAGCGTTATTGCACCGCGATTCCGTACTTTTCATCACCGGACTGCGGGTCCAATAAATATTTTGATTGCCTTACATCTTGTAGGGGATTAGAATATTGTTTGTTGATTTAAGGAATACTTTCCCATATGAGGTGATTGTTATGAGACGATACGGTTTTGCCATCGGACTAATCGCTAGCTTCATTTTGAGCGGAGTGGCTCATTATGTCGGCGCTCCAACCTTTAGCCCAACGGTGCAATTTCTGATTTCCGCGGTATCGATCGTGTTCGTTGCCGGGTTTCTTGGCAAAGCGACGGAAAGCGTCGCTCATTATGCCGGAGAACGGCTCGGCGGTTTTCTGAACGCAACGTTCGGGAATGCGGCGGAGCTGATCATCGCCATCTTTCTGGTCAAGGACGGCATGTTCGACATCGTCAAGGCGAGCGTCACCGGTTCGATTATCGGCAACATGCTGCTCGTGCTTGGATTAAGCGTCCTGCTCGGCGGGTTGAAGTACAAAGAGCAATCGTTCAACCTGAAGCTCGCCGGCCATAACGGCTCGCTCATGCTGCTCGCCGTCATCGCACTGTTCATTCCCGCCGCCTTCACGAAAAGCTTGACGACGAACGAGACGATCAACCTAAGCATTATCGTTTCCGCTATCCTTATTGTCGCCTACTTGCTGTGGCTTTACTTCTCGATGGTCACCCACAAAGACGAGCTTTCGGACCCGGTTGTCGAGCATGGAGAAGCGGCCTGGTCCAAAGGGACCTCCGTGCTTTTTCTTATCCTTGCCACGGTCATGGTCGCATTCGGGAGCGAATGGCTCGTGGGCACGCTCGAAGGCTTCAGCCATCAATACGGATTATCCGAGCTGTTCGTAGGCGCTTTCCTCATTGCGATCGTCGGCAATGCGGCCGAGCACAGCGCCGCTATTATTATGGCACGCAAGAACAAAATGGGCGCCGCGGTCGAGATCGCGATCGGCAGCAGCCTGCAAATCGCACTGTTTGTCGCGCCGCTGCTCGTCCTCGTGTCCGTATTATTCGGCAAAACGATGGACCTCGTCTTCACCGGGTACGAGCTGGTCGCCATCGGCGTTGCCGCCTTTATTGCCAAATCGATTTCCAGTGACGGAAAAACCACCTGGTTCGAGGGCGTCCTGCTCTTGGTCGTGTATCTGGTGCTCGGCATCGCCTTCTTCCTCGTTTAACCCAAA